>NZ_JAXCMJ010000011.1:0-105687 GCF_038084995.1 Sphingomonas sp. 2378 | reverse complement strand
ACGCATCGCTACCCGCTTCGACCGCAACATCAAGAACTTCCTCAGCGCAATCGCTTTCGCTGCCGCCGTCATCTGGTGGTTATGAGTCCGGACCCTAGTTGTTGTTGCGCTTGGCGTGGTGCGGCTGCACTTGCTGGATGGCGTGAGCGAGGGCGAGTGCTGCGTCGAGGTGCTTATTGTCGACCACCGGCGCCTGGTTCACGCGGCGCATCTTGTCGAAGACGCGATAGGGCAGGACTTCGCCGTCGTGCTGGATCTCGAGCCGGCCATCCGGATACTCGCACACATCCACCTTCTTGCGGGCGAGGCCCTGTGCGACCGGGGACGGCCCCAGGATGAACATCGCCTTGTTGTAATGGAGGGTGAGGGCGCCCGTGACTGTGCGCTGCTCGCGCCAGACCATCTCGGCTTCGAGGTTCTCGTGGATGGCGAGCGGCCGGTGCAGATCGCGCGGGTCGAAGGGCGCCTTGGCGAACCGTTGATTGTGCTGCACCATGTAGGAGGGGAGGAAGGCGTTGGCTTCGTCGATGGTGTTGATGCGGTGGAGCCGCATCGCCTTGACGAGCCGGTCCTGCAGCGTGGCATTGGCGCGCTCCACACGGCCCTTCGCCTGCGGCGAGTTTGCGCAGATCAGCTCGATGTTCAGCCGGTCCAGCGCGCGCCCAAGATGGGTCATGCGGTCGCCGTTTGCCGAGGCCGTGTTGTTGCGGAAGGCGCTGTGCTTGTCCGTGTAGAAGGCGACCGGCTTGCCGTGCCGCTCAAGATATGTCCGCGTCGCGCGCATGTACGAGAAGGTGCTCTCGCTCTCGACCATCTCGAGGTGCATCAGCTCGCTCGTGGCGTCGTCGATGAACACCAGCAGCGTGCATTGCGGGCCGCGGTCCTCGAACCACCAATGTTTTGAGCCGTCGACCTGGACCAGCTCGCCGCGACGGTCGCGCCGGTAGCGGGGCTGATAGGGGCGAGGGCGCCTAGCTGCGCGGTCTTTCCAGAGGCCGGCTTCCTTCATGATCTGTCGCAGCGTTTCACACGACAGTCCCAGACCATGGCGCTCGGCGAGGTACTCGCGCGCGAGCGTCGGGCCGAAGTCGGCATAGTGTTCGCGCACCAGCGCGACGACTTCGGCGCGGAAGGCATCGCTAAAGCGCCGGTTGCTCGGCCGCCCGCGCTTGCGCGAGACGAGGCCCGCAGCGCCTTCCTGCCGAAGACGGCGGAGCAGCCGGTAAATTTGCCGCCGCTGGAGGCCCAGCAGTTCCATCGCGTCCGGGATCCGGATCTCGCCGCGGAAGGCTATGACACCGGCAACCCGCTGACAGCACCGGCAGTGCCATTTCTATCTAGCACAGTGGTGTCATTTGTATCTGGTGCTTACATTCCTTATGTTTGATAATATCTATTATGTAAAACAATGCTAGTTGGGTTCGTTGAGGATGAGCACGCCTCGCTCCATTCTCCACGACCGCAGCCGTCGCAGCACATTCATTCCGATGACGTCCTGATTGCCGAAGCTGGGCGATACGATCGCGCCGACGTCGTTCAATTCGATGGGCCCGATCGCGAGATGGCGGACCGTCATATGATCGGCAGTGACCCTGCCATTCGCGGTTTCGACCATCGTAGCGAACGGACTTTCGCCCAGGTCGAGCCCGGTGGCCTTGGCTGTCGCCTGCGACAAGGCGGTCGTCGTGGCGCCGCTATCGATCAGCATACGTCGTTGGACACCGTTGATCCGGACATCTGCCCAGAAATGTCCGTCCTCCGCCACCGCGATACGTACCACGCCCTCCGGCGCGCCACGGCCCGGCAGAAGGCTACTCAGCCGGTCACGCTGTGCGACAACCAGAAAGGCCATGCCGAAGATACCGACCCACATCAACGCCATACGCAGCGTCTGGCCGATCGGAATGCGCCGAGCCGCCAAGGCGCTCAGCGGCAGCAGGAGGATCAGGCCATAGTATAGGAAGTCCATGACCCGATCCGTACTCACGGTATCAGTTCCAACCCATCATAGGCCGGACGAACAGCGAGCGGCAGTTCGCCGCACAGTGTGGCATAGTCCATCGAATGATCCATATGGATCAACACGCTCTGTCGCGGTTCGAGTTCGTCAATCCATTCGAGAACCGTCGGAAGATCGGCATGCGCGGGATGCGGATGGCGTCGCAGCGCATCCACGACCCATAGATCGACATGACGATAGAGATTCGCCATCGGTTCTGTTAACTGATGAAAATCAGTAGCATAACCAATGCTCCGGCCATCGCAGTCGAAGCGCAGCCCCGCAGAGAATATCCGGCCATGCGGCTGATCGAGCGACCGGATACGGATCGGCCCGATCGCGATATCGTCCTCCAGCACCGTCATGGTGGCGGTCGGCGGATAGCCCGTCTTCCCCTGAAACACATAGCCGAAGCGGCGCTGCAAGGCTTCCGCCGTCGCGGGGCGTGCGTAACCGGCGACCGGATGCCCCAGCGCATGGTAGATCTGCCGGACGTCGTCGATGCCGTGGCAATGATCGGCGTGGTCATGCGTCCAGATGATCGCATCCACCGTCCCGACCTCGGCAGCAAGCAACTGCTCGCGCATATCGGGCCCCGTGTCGAGCAGGATGCGCGTTCCGTCATGCTCGATCAGCGCCGAGCATCGCATACGCCGATTGCGGGGCTCGGTAGGGTCGCATGCTCCCCAGTCATTGCCGATCCGAGGGACGCCGGAGGAGGTGCCGCAACCCAGAATGCGGATCTTCACGCGGCGGTCTTCGCGAACAGACGATGGAAGTTTTTCACCGTCGCGCGGGTCAGAACGTCCAATGGCTCACCGCGCAGATCCGCGAGGAACGCTGCGGTATCGGCAACGAAGGACGGCTCCCCCGTCTTGCCCCGATGCGGAACGGGGGCCAGGAACGGCGCATCGGTTTCGACGAGCAACCGGTCGAGCGGCAGGCGCGCGGCGGTGGCCTGCAAATCCTTGGCGTTCTTGAAGGTCACGATACCCGAAATGGATATATAAAAGCCTAACGCCAAAGCCTTATCGGCGAAATCTCCGCTCGCCGTGAAACAGTGGATGACACCGGGATAGGCCCCCTTCCCCATTTCTTCGGCCAGGATTGCGGCGGTATCGTCCTCCGCATCGCGCGTGTGTACGACCAGCGGCAGACCGGTTTCGCGACAGGCGGCGATGTGCGCGCGAAAGCTCGCCTGTTGCCGTTCGCGGTCGCTGTGATCGTAATAATAGTCCAGCCCGCTTTCGCCGATGCCGACGACGCGCGGATGCGCGGCACGCTCGACCAGCTTGGCGGTGTCGACATGGGCATGGGCGTCGGCCTCATGCGGGTGGATGCCGATCGTCGCCCACACATCGGGTTCGCGCTCGGCCGTGGCGATCACCGCATCCCATTCGCTCTCGCGAGTCGATATGTTGAGCATGGCCGTGACCCCACGGTCCCGCGCGCGGGTCAGGATCGCGGCCTGATCCTCGACCAGCCCCTTGTAGTTGAGGTGGCAGTGGCTGTCGGCCAGCATCAGGCGTCGGCCTCGGCCGGAATTTCGAGACGGGGAAAGGCCGGGGTCGGCGGCGACAGGGCAATACCGCTGGATGCGCGGCGGGCATACCAGCCGTCATCGTCGATCGCCGCATGATCGCGCTCCTCGGCCCCCAGCGTGTCGAGCACCAGCCCTGCCCCACGCGGCGTGACCGGCAGAATGGCGATGGCGAGCATCCGGATCGCGCGGACCAACGTCCCCAGCACGGCATGCATCCGCTCCGGGTCGGTCTTGCGCAGCGACCATGGCGCCTGCACATCGATATACTGGTTGCAGGCATAAACGCCGCGCATCCACGCCTCGATCCCCTGGCTCAGCATCAGGTCATCGAACGCGGTCTTCAACCCGGCACAGGCGACCACGACCTCCTCGATCAGGACCGCATCGGCGGGATCGGCGCGACCCGGCTCGGGAAGTTCGCCGTTCAAATTCTTGGCAATGAACGACAAGGTCCGCTGGGCGAGATTGCCGAAGCTGTTGGCCAGTTCGGCGTTGACCCGCGTCACGATCGCTTCGGCGGAATAGGAACCGTCCTGACCGAAGCTGACCTCGCGCAGGAAGAAATAGCGCAGCGCATCGACACCGAAGGCATCCGCCAGCCCCATCGGATCGACGACATTGCCGACCGATTTGGACATCTTCTCACCCCGGTGGAGCAGGAAACCATGGCCGAACACCGACTGCGGCAAAGGCAGGTCCGCCGACATCAGGAATGCGGGCCAATAGACGGTGTGGAAGCGGACGATATCCTTTCCGATCAGGTGCAGATTGGCGGGCCAGAAGCGCGCCAGCTCGCTGTCCTTGTTGGGATAGCCCGTCCCGGTCAGATAGTTGGTCAGCGCGTCGACCCAGACATACATGACATGGCCGGGGCTATCCGGCACCGGCACCCCCCAGTCGAAGCTGGTGCGCGACACAGACAGGTCGGACAGGCCGCCCTCGACGAAGCGCATCACCTCGTTCCGGCGGCTTTCCGGGCGGATGAAATCGGGATTGTCGCGGTAGAGGTCGAGCAGTGGCTGCTGGTATTTCGACAAACGGAAGAACCAGGTCTCCTCCGCTGTCCATTCGACCGGCGTTCCCTGCGGCGACAGCTTGGTGCCGTCTTCCCCGGTGGTCAGTTCGGACTCGTCGTAAAAGGCCTCGTCACGGACCGAATACCAGCCCTCATAGCGATCGAGATACAGGTCCCCCTTGTCCTGCATCGCCTTCCAGATGGCCTGGCTGGCGGCATAGTGATCGGCGTCGACCGTCCGGATGAAACGATCATAGCTGATATCAAGACGATCAGCCATCACGTGAAAATGGCTGGACATTTCGTCGGCGAAGGTGCGCGTGGAAATGCCGCGTGCGCGCGCCGCCTGGGCCATTTTCAGGCCGTGCTCGTCGGTGCCCGTCTGGAACAGCACGTCGCGCCCCGCTTGGCGCTGGAACCGCGCGATGACGTCCGCTGCGACCATTTCATAGGCGTGGCCGATATGCGGACGGCCATTGGGATAGTGGATCGCGGTGGTGATATAGAATGGATCGGCCATGCCCGGTCCCTAGAACATCGCTTCGTGCAGGTGAAGCCCGACTGGCTCAGCCGCGCAAAGTCCAGGCTAGCCATAGCCAGCCCAGGATCAGGATCGATCCGCCAATGGGCGTCACCGCGCCCAGCCAGCGCGGCGCACCGAACGCCATCGCATAGAGGGTGCCCGCGAAAATCCCACTGCCGATGACGAAAGCCCATGCGACACCCCGCGCCTCCATGCGAAGCGCGACAAGTGCGGCAACCGCATGGATGAGTTGATACTGGCCGCCGGTCCGCAGCCACTCGACCGCGATCCCGTCGGCCCGGTGCGCGCCGAACGCCCCCGCGGCGATGGCGATCGCGCCTGACAAGGCCGCCAAGATACCCAGTAACGCCATGGTCAGACCTTTCGTTCGTCCTGCGTGATGATCCTGTCGTTGGCCGCCCGCAGGTCCCCCGACGCGGCCTGTGCCGCCAGCCGTTCCTTGTCGCGCGCCCGGTACATGGTTTCGACCCGGTCGATCTCCGCACGATCGATCTTCAGGCTGTCCATCGCCAGGCGTGCCATCTTGACCGCCGACTCCAGTACCTCCCGAACCACATAGGAGGCGGGCCCGCCTTTCAGCCGCAGGACGGCGCGGCGATCATAGGCGCGCACGAACAGCGAAGCGTTGGGGAAGGCCGCATGGACGCTTTCCAGAAGCTCCAGCGTGATCTGATCCTCGTCGAGGCAGAAAAGGATCAACTCGGCCTCCGCCGCCCCGGCCTGTCGCAGCAGGTCCAACCGGGTGCCGTCGCCATAATAGACCTTCGCCCCGAACTCGGCGGCGATGTCGATCATCTCGATATCGCGGTCGATCAGGGTGACGGGAATGTCGCTGGCGATCAGCATTTGGGCCACCGTCTGTCCGAACCGGCCATAGCCGACGATCAGGGCGTTGGCGCCGTCGGTGACCGGGCCCTCGCGCTTCTCGCCGCGCATGATGACTGGTTCTTCGCGGATGCGGCGAGTGGCCGCCATCAAGAACGGGGTCGTCGCCATCGAAAGGGTGATGATCGCCCCGAACAGGCTCGCCGCCTCGGGCGCGATCAGATAGCCCGCCCGCGCCTGCGCGAACAGGACGAAGCCGAATTCGCCACCCTGGCTCATTAGCAGCCCGAGCGCGAAGGCCGAGCGCCAGTTCATCCGGAAGGCAAGGCCGATCAGGAAGATAACGAAGGTCTTCGTCGCGATCAGCGCCAGGGCCATGACGGCGACGAAGATCGGCCGCTCGATGATCGCGGGCAGATTGAGCATCATCCCGACTGCCAGGAAGAACAGGCCGAGCAGGATCGATCGGAACGGCTCGACATCCGCCTCCAGTTCGTGCCGATACGGACTGTCGGCCAGCATCACCCCGGCGATGAACGCCCCCAGCGCGGTCGAGAGGCCGAGCAACTCCATGATCGCGGCGCTGGCGATGACGGTAAAGAGCCCGGCGAAGACGAACATCTCCCGCTCGCCCATATTGCCGATCAACCGGAACAGCGGGCGTAGCAGGAAGCGGCCCGCCACGATCAGGCCGATGATCGCCGCCCCTGTTTCCAGAGCCAATATCCATCCCGGAGGACCGGCATGATCCGCCGGATTCCGCGACATGGCGGCAACGATCGTGATCAGCGGGACGATCGACAGGTCCTGAAACAGCAGGATCGAGAAGGCCCGCTCGCCAAAGGGGGTGCGCAACCGCCCGGAGGATTGCAGCATCGGCAGGACCTGCGCCGTCGAGGACAGGGCGAGCGGCAGGCCGAGCGCCAGGGCGGCTTCCATCGAGAAATGGGCGAGCAGCACGATGCCCGTGATCGCCAGGCCGCATGCCGTTACCTGAAGCAGGCCCAGACCGAAAATCTCATGCTTCATCCGCCACAAGCGGGCCGGGTTCAACTCCAGCCCGACGATGAACAGCAGGAGCGTGATGCCGATCTCGGCGATGCCCAGCTTGGACTCCGCGTCCCCGACCAGCCCGAGGACATGCGGGCCGACGACCGCTCCCGCGACGAGATAACCTAGCGTCGCACCTAGACCGAGGCGACGAAAGACCAGAACGAACGCCAGGCCAAAGCCCAGCAGGATCGCCCCATCCCTCAGCAGCGAGATCTCGCTGTGCATCAGCGGGGACCCTGCGCCACGGCGTCTTGGGCCGCATCCTGGGCGGCCTGTGCGGCGGCCTCAAATGCCAGGCGGATGGAGGGATGGCGTGCGCTATAGGTCAAGGCGGGCGCGAAGACGTTCATGCCAGGCCAGTCGGGGACTTCCCTCCGCGTACCGGCCAGCCATTCGGCCAGGGAATCGCGCGCCGCTGCCAGCTCGGTCACGCTGCGACCGATGACATTCGCGGACAACAGCGCCGACGATGCCTGACCCAAGGCGCAGGCCCTGACCAGCATGCCGATCTCCGCCACCCGGCCATCGGCGTCCAGATTGATATCCACGGTGACCCGGCTCCCGCAAATGGGTGAGCGGCGCTCGACGCTGGCCATCGGGTCGGGCAGGCGCCGATCATGCGGAATGGCGGTGGTCAGCCGCAGGATCTCGGCATTGTAGAGAGGGGCGTTCATGATGGGGTCTCGCTGGCATTGGCCGTGCCGCTGTCGTTGGATGGGGTCGGCGCGCCGAAGACGGGCAGGCCGCGACGACGGCGGTCGACGAAGTCGGCAATGCCCGCGCTGGTGGCATTGAGCAGCTTATAGGTGCGGCTCTTCACCATCCATTCGGGTCGCCTTGCCGGGCCGCCGCTGACGGTGTCGATCATCAAAGCGACGACCAGGAAGACGAGGCTGGCGAGGATCAATCCCTTGAGCGCGCCGAAGCCGAACCCCAGCGCGCGGTCCACCGGGCCCAGGACAGAGGTGCGCGTCCGGCTGCCGATCGCGCGAGCGACCATGCGCCCACCCAGATAGGTGAAGCCGACGATCAACGCGAAGGCCAGCACCGCCGATCCCGACACCGTCCCGACCAGCCCGGTCAGCGCCTGTGCCAGCGGGATATGGAATAATTTGAGCGCTGCCACGATCGCCACCCAGGCGAACAGCGCCAGAACCTCGGTCACGAAGCCGCGCAGAAAGCCTTGAATGGCCGCGCCGAACACTGCGATCAGGACAAGAATATCGAGGGCAGTCAATGCTTTCTATCCCGTACCTTATCCCGAGCGCTACAAACGGGCCATCTCCGCTATGGCGCGAGGAACGGACATGGCGGCGCCTGACGCTCTTCGCTACCCCCGGCCCAGCATATGGTCAACGAACTCGGCCAATGTCCGGAAGCCCGTCATCCGCAAGCCCCCTTCGTCCCCCGCCATCGCGCGGGGCACCATCGCCTTTTCGAAGCCGAGCTTGCCCGCCTCCTTCAACCGCAATGGGCCATGGGCGACCGAGCGGACTTCCCCTGAAAGGGCGATCTCACCGAAGACGATCGCGTCGGCGGGCACCGGTCGCTCCGACAGCGCCGAAATCAGTGCGGCGGCGACGGCCAGATCGGCGGCGGGGTCCTGCACCCGGTATCCGCCCGCGATATTCAGATAGACTTCCGCCGAGGAAAAGCTCAGCCCGCACCGCGCCTCCAGCACCGCCAGGATCATGGCGAGGCGGCCCGTGTCCCACCCCACCACCGCCCGCCGTGGCGTCGCACCCGATGCCAGGCGGACGGTCAGCGCCTGGATCTCGACTAGCACCGGCCGCGTCCCTTCGAGCGCCGGAAAGACCGTCGCGCCGGTGACGCCCTCTTCACGACTGGTCAGGAACAGCGACGAGGGATTGCCGACCTCGGTCAGCCCTTCGGTCTGCATCGCGAAGACGCCGATTTCGTCGGTCCCGCCGAAGCGGTTCTTGATGGCGCGAAGGATGCGATATTGATGGCTGCGCTCGCCCTCGAAGGCGAGGACGGTGTCGACCATATGCTCCAGCACGCGCGGACCCGCGATCGATCCGTCCTTGGTCACATGGCCGACCAGCACCACGGCGGTGCCGCGTTCCTTGGCGAAGCGGATGAGTTCCTGGCCCGATGCCCGGACCTGGCTCACCGTCCCCGGCGCGCCCTCGATCAGGTCGGAATGCATGGTCTGGATCGAGTCGATGATGAGCAAGGCGGGCGGCGTGCCGATCGACAAGGTGGTCAGGATATCGCGAACCGACGTCGCCGCCGCCAGCCGGACCGGAGCCTGCCCCAGGCCCAGCCGCCGGGCCCGCAGACGCACCTGATCGGCCGCCTCTTCGCCCGAGACATAGGCGACCGGCCGCCCCGCCATGGCCAGCTTCGCCGCCGCTTGAAGGAGCAGTGTCGACTTGCCGATACCCGGATCGCCGCCGATCAGGGTTGCCGATCCTTCGACAAATCCGCCACCCAGCGCACGGTCCAGTTCGCCAATGCCCGTCTCCATCCGGTCGGGGAGTGGAATGTCGGCGTCGAGCCCGACAAGCTGGATCGCCCGTCCCCCGCCCTGAAGATTATGCTTGGCCGCGAAAGGCGTGACCTGAACCGGGGCCTCTTCCAGCATCGTGTTCCATTCGGAACAATCGGGGCATTGCCCCTGCCAACGGGACGATACCGATCCGCAGGCTTGGCAGACATAGCGCTTTTGAACCTTGGCCATGCTTTCCATCTAATCGGCCCGGAACGAAAATGGAACATCGTTCGCGATCCGGCTCGGGATAGTTTTTGATGGTCTATAGTTTTTGATGGTCTATATCGCTATGGGGCGGCCTCCATGACCCCAGACCCGTTTCGCGTCGCGTTGTTCAGCGGCAACTATAATTATACCCGCGACGGCGCGAACCAGACGCTGAACCGGCTGGTCGGGCATCTGCTCGATCGCGGTGTGGCGGTCCGTGTCTATTCGCCGACCTCCGCGACGCCCGCCTTTCCGCCGGTCGGCGATCTGGTCGACGTGCCCGCCATTCCGATGCCGTTTCGCGCCGATTACAAGCTGGCGCGCGGCCTGCCTGCCAAGGTGCGTGCCGATCTGGAGGCCTTCGCTCCCAATATCGTCCATGTCTCCGCGCCCGAATTTCTGGGCCATGCGGCGGTTCGATGGGCGCGGGAAAAGGGCGTAGCCTCGATCGCGTCGGTCCATACGCGGTTCGAGACCTATCCGGCCTATTACGGCCTGGGCTTTCTGGAGCCGGCGATCATCCGGCTGCTCACCCGTTTCTACAACCGGTTCGACCGGATCGTCGCGCCCAGCCCCAGCATGATCGCGCTGTTGCGCGGCTGGGGTGTGACGCCTCCGATGGGCATCTGGTCGCGCGGGATCGATCATGACCGGTTCCAACCCTCGCGCCGGAGCCTGGAATGGCGGCGGTCATTGGGTATCGCGGACGATGAGGTGGCGATCGGTTTCCTGGGGCGATTGGTCAAGGAAAAGGGCCTCGACGTCTTTGCTGAGGCGCTGGCCGAACTTCGCCGTCGTGGCGTGCCGCACAAGGTGCTGGTCGTCGGCAAGGGGCCCGCACAGGAGTGGTTCGCCAAGGCGACGCCCGATGCGATCTTCGCGGGCTATCAGACCGGGGTCGATCTGGGCCGTGCCGTCGCGTCGATGGACATCTTCTTCAACCCCAGCGTCACCGAGACGTTCGGCAACGTCACGACCGAGGCGATGGCGGCAGGCGTGCCGGTGGTGGCCGCCAATGCGACCGGCGCGATGGACCTCGTCGCGGATGGGGAGACCGGCTATCTGGTCGGCGCGCGCGATATCCCGGGCTATGCCGACGCGCTGGAGCGGATCGCGACCGACGCCGCCCTGCGCCGCCGGTTCAGCGAGGCGGGGCACGCCCGCGTCGCCGATTACCGATGGGACAAGGTCAACGACGCCGTCCTCGACGCCTATCGCGCGCTGTTCGCCGAGCGAGGCTGAGTCACCCCTCGCGCCAATCGAAGGTCAGCGGCGCCTCGCGAAAGGCGAAGCGGTCGAGGTGGCTGGACACGACCTCCCGCATCCGGGCGGTGTCTTCGCCGTCCGGCACCGTCAGGACGATATCCAGCGTCTCGCTATCCGCTCGCATGTCCAGCTTCGATCCATTGGGGAACAGGATCGTGCCTTCCTCCGGCGTGAAGTCGACTTCCATCTTGTGCGACCAGTGCTTGGCAAGCTGCTGGAGGTAGCGGCTGGCCGATAGGGTCGGCACGCGTGCGACGGACCGGCTCATTTCAGGCGCTCCACCTTCTGGGCGAGTTCGTCGATCATGGCAGCGACGTCGTGGATCATCGCCTGGGACGCATCGCCCGCGCCGAAGCGTTCGCCCAGCGCCATTTTCAGCCCACCCATGGCCCGCCGGATCGGCGCGGCATCGACCCGCTGCCGATGCTCGCCCAGCGCCTGGAGACGCGCCAGCAAAGCCTCGACCTGCTCGGCATTCTCCGACAGGTGCGCACGACCGGAGTCGGTGGCCGCGAAACGCTTCTTGGCCCCTTCGGAGCGCTGTTCCTCGATAAAGCCCATCTCGTCGAGCAGGGTGATGGTCGGATAGATGACGCCGGGGCTGGGCGCATAGGCGCCGCCGGTCATTGCCTCGATCTCGCGGATCAGGTCGTAACCATGGCGCGGTTCGTCGGCGATCAGCTTCAGCAGGATGAGGCGCAACTCGCCGCCGTCGAACATCCGCCGGCTGCGCCCGCCAGGGCCCCGGCGACGATGCTCTCCGTCGTTAAGCCGCTCGCCCCAGTGGAAGAAGCGCTCGACGTCCATCTCCGGTGCGAAGCCATGCCGTGCGGCGTGATGGCGACGATGACCGCCGCCGTGTGAAAAACGAAACATGAGGGGTCCTCGATATGAATTGATGCACTCAAGATATATCTCAGGTTCGCCACGTCAAGATGCTTTGCGATATATCTTAAGACGTCAGGGTGACGTCGCGCTCCGCACCCCTTACATGATGCTCATGGCCGATCTGTTCGCGGGCATGGAGCCCGCCCCCCTTCCCACCACCGTCCCCGCTGATGCGCCGCTGGCCGATCGTCTGCGCCCTGCCCAACTGAGCGAGGTCGTGGGACAGGATCACCTGACCGGGCCGGAGGGCGCGATCGGGCGGATGGTCGCGGCGCAGCGACTGTCGTCGATGATCCTGTGGGGGCCGCCGGGTACGGGCAAGACGACGATCGCGCGCCTGCTGGCGGCGGCGGTCGGCTTGCGATTCGCGTCGATCTCCGCGGTGTTCTCGGGCGTGGCGGACCTGAAGAAGGTTTTCGCGGAGGCGCGCGAACATTCCCGCATGGGCCAGCGGACGCTGTTGTTCGTTGATGAGATCCACCGCTTCAATCGGGCCCAGCAGGACGGGTTTCTGCCCTTTGTGGAGGATGGCACGGTCACGCTGGTCGGCGCGACGACCGAGAACCCCTCCTTCGAACTCAACGCGGCATTGCTCAGCCGGGCACAGGTGCTGATCCTCCATCGGCTGGGCCAGACCGCGCTCGAACAGTTGCTCACGCGTGCGGAGGCGGAGATGGAGCGCCCCCTGCCCCTGCAATCGGCGGCGCGAGAGGCGCTGATCGCCAGTGCGGACGGCGACGGTCGGTTCCTGCTCAACCAGGCCGAGACGTTGTTCGCCGTCGACCTGCCCGAACCGCTCGACGCCGCCGGGTTGTCGGCATTCCTGCAAAGGCGGGTCGCGGTCTATGACAAGGATCGCGAGGGGCATTACAACCTCATCTCGGCGCTCCACAAATCGATCCGGGGATCGGACCCGCAGGCCGCGCTCTATTATCTCGCCCGGATGCTGACGGCGGGCGAGGAGCCGCTCTATGTGCTGCGCCGCCTGACCCGAACCGCGATCGAGGATATCGGGCTGGCCGATCCGCAGGCGCTCAACCAGTGTCTGGCCGCCAAGGATGCCTATGAGTTTCTGGGCTCGCCGGAGGGTGAATTGGCGATCGTCCAGGCCTGCCTCTACCTGGCCACCGCGCCCAAATCGAACGCGGCGTATAAGGCGCAGAAGCAGGCGTGGCGGATCGCCAAGGAGACCGGGTCGCTGATGCCGCCCGCCAACATCCTGAACGCGCCGACGAAGCTGATGAAGCAGATCGGCTATGGCGCGAACTATCAATACGACCATGACGCAGAGGGTGGCTTTTCGGGCGCGAATTACTGGCCCGACGAATTGCCGCCGCAGGATTTCTACGCGCCTTCGGGGCGTGGCCTGGAAAAGCGCATCGCCGAGCGGATGGCATGGTGGGACGAGCGACGGCGGGCCCTGCGCGATCAGGACGGGGAGGTTGGTGATCGCGGCTGACCGTTTCACCGGCTTTGTCGCGATCGACTGGTCGGGCGCTCATGGCTCCTCGCATAACGGCATCCGCCTGGCGATGTGCGAGGTCGGACAGACGGCGCCGGAAATCGTCGCGCCACCGGGCCGTGCGTGGTCGAGGGAGGGCGTCGCCGACTGGGTGCTGGAACGCGCCGCCGAGCCGTTGCTGATCGGCTTCGACTTCAGCTTTTCGGCGCCTTTCGTCGCCCGTGGCGCGCATCTGCCCGGCGAGACCCCGACCGCCGATGCGCGCGCACTCTGGGCCTATGTCGACGAGAGCTGTGACGATCCCGATCTCGGCGCGCGGAGCTTTTTGGAGGCGCGGCGCGGGCGGCATTTCTATTTCGGTGCCGCCGATGGGAACAAGGCCGACTTCCTCCATTGGCGGGCCTGCGAGGTGGCGGCGGATGGTGGGCGGAAGCCTTCGACCGTCTATGATGCGATCGGCGCGTCGCAGGTCGCCAAGGCGAGCTTCGCCGGGATGCGGTTGCTTCGCCGGCTCGACGGTCGGGTACCGGTCTGGCCGTTCGATCCCGTGCCGCCGGCGGGCGCATTGGTGGTCGAAATCTATACATCCATCGCCGCCAGAGACGCCGGGCGCCCGCGCGGGCGAAGCAAGATGCGCAGCGCCGAAGCTCTGGACGACGCGCTGACCCATCTGGGCAGCGAACCGCATGGGACGCTGCAACGCTATGACGATCACAGCACCGATGCGATCCTGACTTCGGCCTGGCTGCGCAAGATGGCGGGACGCGATGATCTCTGGCATCCGGCGGGCCTTTCTCCCCTGATCGCGCGAACGGAGGGCTGGACCTTCGGCGTTTCTTGAAGCATGGAGCCGACGACGCCGGATTAGCACAGCGGTAGTGCAGCGGTTTTGTAAACCGAAGGTCGGGGGTTCGATCCCCTCATCCGGCACCATTTCCTATCGTCTCGCCGTTTCGCCATGGGCACCAAAAGCCCGGCGCTGCGTTACAGTGGCGGAATGATCAAGGTCGCCAGCTATAATATCCGCAAGGGGATCGGCGCCGATCGCAGGCGCAATCCCGACCGCATCATGGATGTCTTGCGCGAGGTCGATGCCGACGTCATCGCCTTGCAGGAGGCGGACCGGCGCTTCGGTGACCGCGAAGGCGTCCTTCCCCTGCACCTGCTCGACGAGCACAGCGACTGGAAGCCCATCGTCTATGGCATGAAGGCTCGCTCGCTGGGCTGGCACGGCAATACGATACTGGTCCGCAAGTCGACACAGGTCCTGGACTACGAGGCGATCCACCTGCCCTCTCTGGAACCTCGTGGCGCCGTAATGGCCGATTTGTGGACGACGGGCGGGGTGATCCGTGTCGTGGGCATGCATCTCGACCTGTCCGGGCTGTGGCGGCGGCGGCAGGCGGCGGCGATCCTGTCCCACCTGTCGAGTTGCCTGCATCGCCATCCGACCGTGATGATGGGCGACCTCAACGAATGGACGCGCGGGGCCGGGTGCCTTCGCGATTTCTGCCGCGACTTCACCATGGCGGATACCGGGCCGAGCTTCCACGCGCGTCGGCCGATCGGACGACTCGATCGGATCATGGTGTCGTCCGACCTCCGCATCGCCGATTGCGGCGTTCACGCCAGCCCGACCTCGCGAAAGGCGTCGGACCATCTGCCGATCTGGGCCAGGATCGGATCGCGCTGATGCGCGAAAAGGAACTGCGGCTGGCGCTGGTCTGCTATGGCGGGATCAGCCTGGCCGTCTATATGCACGGCATCACCAAGGAAATCTGGCACGTCGTCCGCGCCAGCCGCGCCTCACATGAGGGCGATCCGCCCGCCTCGGCGGTCGATGCGGTCTATCACGATCTGCTCGACGAAATGGCGGAGCGGGGCGGCGTGCGGGTCCGCATCCTGGCCGACATCATCGCGGGGGCGAGTGCGGGTGGGATCAACGGCATCTTCCTGGGACAGGCCCTGTCCACCGGCCAGTCGCTCGATCCGCTGACCGACCTGTGGCTGGAAGCGGCGGATATCGAATCGCTGATCGCGCCCGACGCCGCCCCGACCTCGCGCTTTTCCAAGATGTGGGCACTCCCGATCGCGTGGATGGCGGCCGGGCGCAGCGGCGAGAGGGTCGAAGGGTTGGACGAGGAGACCCGCGAGGAGGTGCGGCGCAAGCTGGGCCACCTCGTCCGTTCGCGCTGGTTCGAGCCGCCCTTCGCCGCCGATGATTTCACCGCGCGTCTGCTGGAGGCGTTCGACCGGATGGCGGCGGCCCCGGTGGGCAAGAGGCTGTTGCCGCCCGGTCAGCCGCTCGACCTGTTCGTCACCGTCACCGATTTCACCGGCCAGCCGCAGCGGCTTCGGCTCCATTCGCCGGGCGAGGTGGTGGAGACCGAGCATCGCATGGTCGTGGACTTCACCGACCGTGGCGAGGGCAAGCTGGCGGCGGTTCCCGAACTGGTCTTCGCCGCGCGCGCGACCTCCAGCTTTCCGGGCGCCTTCCCACCTTTCACGGTTACCGAACTCGACCGTGTGCTGGCGACCCGCGACCAGCCCTGGCCGGAGCGGGATGAATTTCTCCGCCGCGTCCTTCCGCGTCATCATGCGGCGGGCGCGGCGGACAAGGCGGTGCTGATCGACGGATCGGTGCTGGTCAACGCCCCCTTTCGCCCCGCCATCGACGCGCTGGGTCGCCGTCCGGCCCGGCGACAGGTCGACCGGCGCTTCGTCTATATCGACCCCTTCCCCGGCATGCATTTCCGCCTTCCCGGCGGGGGCGAGCATCCCGGATTTTTCCAGACGATCATCGGCGCGATCAGCGAATTGCCCCGGCAACAGCCGATCCGCGACAATCTGGAAGCGATTGCCGCGCGCTCCGGCCGGATCGACCGGATGCAGGCGATCCTCGCCGCGATCCGCGAGGATGTGGAGCAGGAGATCGAGCAGCTTTTCGGTCGCACCTTCTTCCTCGACCGCCCCACCGCCGCCCGGTTGGCGTCGTGGCGTGTCCGCGCCCAGGCCGCCGCCGCCGCCAAGGCCGGGTTCGGCTATGCCGCCTATGGGCACCTGAAGGTCGCGGGCGTCATCGACTCGATCGCGACGATGCTGTCCGAGGCGATTGGTGAGGACGGAGCGCAACGACGCGCGCGGCTTCGCGCGATGGTCGAGCGGACGCTTGCCGCCCGCAGCGCCGATGGCGAGGCGATCAGCTTTACCGGCGGGCCGAGCAACGGCGCGAAGGCCTTTCTGCGCGGCTTCGACCTGGGTTTCCGCATCCGCCGGCTGCGGCTGCTCGCCCGCCGCCTTACCGAGTTGGAGGGCGAACATAGCGAAGCCGAACTCGCCCCGATCCGCGACGCCCTCTATGATTCGCTCGCGGAATATCTGGAGCGGCAGGGCGGAGGCGCTGACCACGATCTGGCCCAGGCGGTGCGTTCCGCGCGCGATCAGGGCGATGTCGTACTGGATCGCCTGGAGAAACGGCTCGACCTGATCCGGCTCGACGGAGAGACGGATACGCGGCTTGCAGGCGCGCTGGCCGGGCTCCCCCGTGCGGCGCGACGGACGCTGCTCCTGACCTATCTGGGCTTTCCCTATTTCGACGTCGCGACCCTGCCGCTTCTTCAGGGCGAAGGGCTGGGCGAGTTCGATCCGATCAAGGTCGATCGGATCGCGCCGGACGATGCGACCGCCATCCGTTCCGGCGGGGCGGAGGCGACGTTGAAGGGTATCCAGTTCCTGACCTTCGGCGCCTTCTTCAGCCGCAGCTATCGCGAGAACGACTATATCTGGGGGCGGCTGCACGGTGCCGAGCGGATGATCGACATCGCCGTGTCCACCCTGCCCCCGACGATCAAGCTGAAGCCGGGTGCGGTGGCCGCGTTCAAGCGGCGTGCGTTCCTGGCGATCCTGGACGAGGAGGAGGAACGCCTGACCGCGATCGGCCCCCTGATCGCCTCGCTTCGCCGTGAGATCGGCTGAAGGCTGGTCATGCCGGGACAACGCGGCTAGACCCCGACGCCAGTCGATGATCGACCGCGCATGGGTCGGCTCGACAGGGGTTAGGCGGAGAAGCGCATGCAGTTCCTGAAAATGCTGTTCTGGTGTCTGCTGGCCTTTCTGGCCGCGGCCTTCACGCTGGGGAACTGGACGACCGTGCCGATCCGGCTGGTCGGCGGACTGGTGGCGGACGTGAACCTGCCGCTGCTGCTGTTCCTGACCTTTCTGCTGGGGCTGGTGCCGACGCTGATCTGGCAACATGCGGCCCGATGGCGACTGCGACAGCGGCTGAACGCGAGTGAGCGGGCGCTCGCCGCCGCGACCGCGACGACCGAAACCGGCCCCTATGTCGCCCCGAACGATCCTGCCCCCCTCCCCATCCAGCCGACGGTCTGACCTTCCATGAGCAATCGCATCTATGTCGCGATCGATACGCCCGATCTGGCCCGTGCCCAGGCACTGGCGCAAAAGGTGCGCCATCATGTCGGCGGACTGAAGCTGGGGCTGGAATTCTTCTGTGCGCACGGTGCGACGGGCGTGCGCGAGATGGCGCATATCGGTCTGCCCGTCTTTCTCGACCTAAAGCTGCATGACATTCCCAACACCGTGGCGAAGGCAGTGCAGTCGCTCGGCCCCCTCGCGCCTGCGATCCTGACCGTCCATGCGGCGGGCGGTCGCGCGATGCTAGAGGATGCCAAGGCGGCGGCACCGACGGGAACCAAGGTGGTCGCGGTCACCATGCTGACCAGCCTGGATGCCAGCGACCTGTCCGACACCGGCGTCACGGGCGCCCCCGCCGATCATGTCCGCCGCCTCGCCGATCTGGCGGCGGAAGCGGGTGTCGACGGGATCGTCTGTTCGGGCGAAGAGGTCGCGGCGGTTCGCAAGGCGTGGCCCAAGGGCTTTTTTGTCGTCCCCGGCGTCCGCCCCGCGAACGGCCTGATCGGCGATCAGAAGCGCGTCGTCACGCCGCGCGCCGCGATCGATGCGGGCGCGTCGATCCTGGTCATCGGTCGCCCGATCACCCAGGCCGAAGATCCCGATGCCGCCGCACGGGCGATCGCCGCCACGCTGTAAGACGTTTCTCGACTCCTCCCACTCGGGAAAGCGATCATGCCGACCACTGCCAAGATTTGCGGACTGACGACGATCGCGACCCTCGATGCGGCATTGGGCGGCGGGGCCAGCCATGTTGGCTTCGTCTTCTTTCCCGCCTCGCCCCGGCATCTGACCTTCGACGTCGCCGCCGGGCTGGCGGGGCGCGTGCCCGATCATGTCCAGCGCGTCGGGGTTTTCGTCGATCCCGACGACCAGTTGCTCGAAGCCGCCGTCCGTGCGGGGATGCTGGACGCGATCCAGCTTCACCGCACCGCACCCGCCCGCGTCGCCGCGATCCGCGCGAAGTTCGACCGGGAGGTATGGGCCGCCGTCGCGATCAAGCAGCGCGCCGATGTCGACAAGGCCCGCGACTATGCCGGTGCCGCCACGCTGATCCTCTACGACGCCAAGACCCCGGACGACGCCTCGCTGCCGGGCGGCATGGGGCTGCGTTTCGACTGGAGCCTGCTCGACGGGGTTCGCCATCCCCTGCGCTGGGCTTTGTCGGGCGGGCTGGATGCGGGCAACGTCGCCGAAGCCATACGCCGGACCGGCACGCCGCTGGTCGATGTCTCCTCGGGCGTCGAGAGCGCGCCGGGCGTCAAGGATATGGACAAGATCGCCGCGTTCCTTAAAGCCGTTGCGACAAATCAGTGACAGGATCGTTTGCAGGGCACGCCCCGCCTACGCCCAAGGAATACGAGATGAACGCCCCCAACTCCTTCCGCGCCCAGCCCGACGAGCGCGGCCATTTCGGTGAATTCGGCGGCCGCTATGTCGCCGAGACGCTGATGCCGCTGATCCTCGACCTGGAGCGCGAATATCGCGCGGCGCAGGTGGACCCGGCCTTCAAGGCCGAGTTCGACGGGCTGATGACCCATTATGTCGGCCGTCCCAGCCCGATGTACTATGCCGAGCGACTGACCGAGATGTTCCGCGAGACCGCGCCCGAGGGCAAGGGCCCCAAGGTCTATTTCAAGCGCGAGGAACTGAACCACACCGGCGCGCACAAGATCAACAACTGCATCGGCCAGATCCTGCTCGCCAGGCGGATGGGCAAGACGCGGATCATCGCCGAGACGGGCGCGGGCCAGCATGGCGTCGCGACCGCGACTGTGGCGGCGCGCTTCGGCCTGCCCTGCACCATCTTCATGGGTGCGCGCGATATCGAACGGCAGGCGCCCAATGTCTTCCGCATGAAACTGCTCGGTGCGGAGGTTCGCCCGGTGACTTCGGGCGCGCAGACGCTGAAGGATGCGATGAACGAGGCGTTGCGCGACTGGGTCGCCAATGTCCACGACACCTTCTACATCATCGGCACGGCGGCGGGCCCGCATCCCTATCCGGAGATGGTCCGCGACTTCCAGTCGGTGATCGGCACCGAGTCGCGGGCGCAGATCCTGGAGGCGGAGGGTCGCCTGCCCGATCTGCTGGTCGCGGCGGTCGGCGGCGGATCGAACGCGATCGGGCTGTTCCATCCCTTCCTCGACGATCCCGACGTTGCGATGCTGGGGATCGAGGCGGCGGGCCATGGCCTTGCCACCACCCAGCACGCTGCCAGCCTGACCGGCGGCAAGCCCGGCATCCTGCACGGCAACAAGACCTATCTGTTGCAGGACGAGGACGGTCAGATCACCGAGGCGCACTCGATCTCGGCAGGCCTCGACTATCCGGGCATCGGGCCCGAACATAGCTGGCTGAACGACACTGGTCGCGTCGTTTATGAGGGGATCACCGACAGCGAGGCGTTGGAGGCATTCCAGCTCTGCTGCAAGATCGAGGGGATCATCCCCGCGCTCGAAAGCAGCCATGCGCTGGCGGGCCTGATCAAGCGTGCGCCGACGATGGACCGCGACCAGATCGCGCTCGTCAACATATCCGGTCGGGGCGACAAGGATATCTTCACCGTCGCCGACGCCATGGGAGTGAAGATGTGAGCCGGATCGCCGACCGTTTCGCCCGTTGCGCTCAGGCGGGCCGTGCCGCGCTGGTGACCTTCGTCACGGCGGGCGACCCGACGCCGGGCGATACCGCCGCGATCCTCGACGCGCTGGTCGAGGGCGGCGCCGATGTGATCGAACTGGGCATGCCCTTCACCGATCCGATGGCCGATGGCCCCGCCATCCAGAAGGCGAATATCCGCAGCCTGGGCGCGGGCACCCGCACCGCCGATGTGCTGTCGATCGCCTCCGCCTTCCGGGCGCGCCACCCGGAGGTGCCACTGGTCCTGATGGGCTATGCCAATCCGATGACGGTGCGCGGCCCCGAATGGTTTGCCAAGGCCGCCGCCGAAGCAGGTGTGGACGGTGTGATATGCGTCGACGTTCCCGCCGAGGAAGACGATGCGCTGGGCGTCGCTCTTCGCGCCGAGGGTGTCGCCTCGATCCGCCTCGCCACCCCGACCAGCGATGCCGCGCGCCTGCCGACGATTTTGACGGGCGCGGACGGCTTCCTCTATTACGTCTCGGTCGCCGGTATCACGGGGCAGCAACAGGCCGCGCAATCCTCGATCGAGGAAGCCGTGGCCCGGTTGAAGGCGGCGACGCATCTGCCGGTCGCGGTCGGTTTCGGCGTTCGCACACCCGAACAGGCGGCGGCGATCGGTCGCGTGGCGGATGGCGTCGTGGTCGGCTCGGCGATCGTCGATCTGGTCGGCGAGCATGGCGCCGCTGCGCCCGCGCCGGTCCGCGCCTATATTGAAACTCTGTCGTCGGCGCTGGCCGACGCCCGCAAGGAACTCGCATGAGCTGGCTCAACAGCGTCCGCAACGTCATCCCCTTCGTCGTCAAGAAGGAGACGCCCGACAATCTCTGGCACAAGTGCAAGGGATGCGGGCAGATGGTCTTCACCAAGGAGCTGGAAGACAATCTGAACGTCTGCCCGAAGTGCGACCATCATGATCGCATCGGGCCCAAGGTGCGTTTCCGCCATCTGCTGGACGAAGGCAGTTGCAGCGAACTGCCCGCCGCCAAGGTGCCGGAGGACCCGCTCAAGTTCCGCGATTCGAAGCGCTATGCCGATCGCCTGAAGGCCGCGCGGGTCAGCGCCGCCGAGACGGACGCGCTGATCAATGCGCGCGGCACGATCCTGGGCCACAAGGTCGTGGTCGGGGTTCAGGACTTCGCGTTCATGGGCGGATCGATGGGCCTGGCGGTCGGCGAGGCATTCGTGCGCGGCGTAGAAGCGGCGATCGCGGACCAATGCCCCTATGTCATCTTCACTGCCTCGGGCGGCGCGCGTATGCAGGAAGGCATTCTCAGCCTGATGCAGATGCCGCGCACCACGGTCGCGATCCAGATGCTGCACGATGCGGGCCTGCCCTATATCGTCGTGCTGACCGACCCGACCTCGGGCGGCGTGATGGCGGCCTATGCGATGCTGGGCGACGTGCAGATCGCCGAGCCCAAAGCGACTTTGGCCTTTACCGGTCGCCGGGTGATCGAGAACACGATCCGCGAAAAGCTGCCCGACGATTTCCAGACCTCGGAATATTATCTCGACCACGGGATGCTCGACATGGTCGTCCATCGCCGCGATCTGCGCGAGCGTCTGGCGACGGTCATCGGCTATCTGACGGCGTCGCGTCAGGCGGCCTGATCCGTCGCTTTTCACCGCATATAGCTTTAGAGGGGCGGGCCGAGAGGTCCGCCTCTTTCATATCATTTGCCAAGAGACCGGCCGATGCCCGACCATGCCCGTTCCGACCACCCGGCCGTCCAGACGCAACTCGATCGCTTATGGTCGCTGTCGCCGGGCGCGGACATATTGGGGCTGGAGCGGATCACGACATTGCTCGCCCGGCTGGGCGACCCGCACCATCATCTGCCCCCGGTGTTCCACGTCGCCGGGACCAACGGCAAGGGGTCGACCTGCGCCTTTCTGCGCGCGGCGATCGAGGCGTCGGGGCAGAGCGTCCATGTCTATTCCAGCCCGCACCTCGTCCGCTTCAACGAGCGTATCCGCATCAACGGCGCGCTGATCGGCGATGACGCGCTTGCCGCCATTCTGGACGAGGTGCTGGGTCATGCCGAAGGGATCGGCGCCAGCTTCTTCGAGGTGACCACGGCGGCGGCCTTCCTGTCCTTCGCCCGCACGCCCGCTGCGGCGGCGATCATCGAGGTGGGGCTTGGCGGACGTCTGGACGCGACCAACGTCCTGCCCCCGCCCGCCGTCTGCGGCATCGCGGCCCTCGGTGTCGATCACGAAGCGTTTCTGGGGCGGAGCCTGACCGGCATCGCACGGGAAAAGGCCGGGATCGCGAAGCCCGGCACGCCGCTCGTCATGATGGATTATCCCCGCACCTTGCAGGAGGCGATCGCGGAGGTGGCGGCGAGCGCGGGTGCGCCCGTGGTGACGCGGGGCCGTGACTGGTTCAGCCAGACGCACGGCCAGTCGGTCAAGTATCGTGACGAGCATTCCGAACTGACCTTGCCGCGTCCCGCACTGACCGGCGGGCACCAATCGCGAAATCTGGCCCTGGCGGTTGCCATGATCCGGCACCAGAAGGCGGTTTCCGTCCCGGAAGACGCCTTGCGAACCGCCGCGACGCAAGCGCGCTGGCCCGCCCGGATGCAGAAAATGCGCTCTGGCCCGCTCACCGCTCATCTGCCGGAGGGCAGCGAATGTTGGCTCGACGGCGCCCATAATCCCTCGGCGGCGACACCGGTGGCCCGCGCGATGACGGGCTGGCGATCGCAGGGGCCCAGCGCGCTGGTATTGGGCATGCTCGCGAACAAGGAGGCCGGGCCGGTTCTCCAGAAGCTCGGCGCGATGGTGGATGTGGTCGTGACGGTCCCCGTCCCCGATCACGCCAGCCACGAGCCGGAAGATCTCGCCGCACAGGCCCATGCCATGGGGATCGACGCCATCGCGGCTGGCGATCCGACGGAGGCGCTGGCGATCATCGCCGATCGTTTCCGCCAGCCTGCCCGTGTGTTGATCGCGGGTTCATTGTACCTTGCCGGACAGGTCCTCGCCCTGAACGATGAGGTGCCGGATTGATGCGACGAACGATCGTTGCCGATCGCCTTATTTGCGATTGACTATCAATAGCGAGCAATTAGCATGGGCTTCGTAATCACGGAGTCCCAGCCGATGGCCGAAACCACTACCCTTGCCACCACGCTTCCCCATATGCTTCCGGCCTGCCCCTATGCGCGGATCGCGCTGTTCGCGGTCCGGAGGATGGGCGCGCATGGGCTCTCCGACGCGCGCGCCGCGCATACCCTGTTCACCGTGTTCGGGCAGGATTTCCGGCGGCCGCTGCTCCTGATGCGGACGCTGATGGCCGACCTGGCGGCGCATGCCACGGGCCAGATCGCGATCGCGCCGTGCTGCTGCGCGCGGATGACGGCGGCGGAGGCGGCGCTGATCACCATCCTCGCGCAGATGGAAACCGCGCCGGAAAAGGCCCGCTTCCTGATGGCCGACCTGCTAGGCGTTCGGCGGGTCGACGGCGTGTTGGCGAGCGCGGCGGCGGTCAGCGCCGCCTTCGCCGACGAGGGGCGGCCGATCAGCTTCTGACCGGCTCCCCGCGACGGGCGTCGCCTTCCCCCTTGACGCCCGCGCTGCCGATCGAACGGTCGATCAATCCGGAACGTGCCATCCACCAGAACAGGATGACACCCGGCGCGGCGACCACGGTGGTCAGCAGGTAGAAATCGACATAGCCGAACCGCTCGACCAGCGCCCCCGCCGTTGTCCCGCTCAGAATCCGCCCCACGATGCTCGCCGCCGCCGAGATCAGGGCATATTGCGCGGCGGTGAAGCGCAGATCGGTCAGCGCCGAGAAATAGGCGACCACCGTCACCCCGCCGATACCGCTGGAGAAATTCTCGAACCCGATCGCGCCCGCCATGCCCCAGTTGGAATGGCCCAGCGCGGCAAGTCCCGCAAAGGACAGGTTCGACACCGCCATCAGGACCAGACTGATGAGCACCGACCGCTTCATGCCCAGCCGTGCATAGAGCAGGCCGCCGACGAACACGCCGATCAGCAAGGCCCAGAAGCCGACGCCGACATCGTAAAGCGCGATCTCATCCTTGCTGAACCCCAGATCATTGAACAGCAATCGGAAGGTCAGATTGGCAAGCGTATCGCCGATCTTGTGGACCAGAATGAAGGCCAGGATGATCGCCGCCCCCTGTCGCCGGAAGAACTCGGCAAAGGGTCCGACGACGGCACGCACGATGCCCTCGGTCGGGCGCTTCGCGGTGATTTCGCTATGCCGCGCGGGCTCGCCCATCAACAGGGCGGTCAGGACAGCGGGCAATGCGAAGGCGCAACTGACGAGATAGGCGACGCTCCACCCCGCGCGCGTCGCCACGACCAGCGACAGCGACGCGACCAGCGCCGATCCGATCCGCCAGCCATATTGGCCCATGCCCGCGCCCACGCCCAATTGGCGCGGTTCGAGAAGCTCGATCCGATAGGCGTCTATGACGATGTCGAAGGTCGCGCCCGCGACCCCCAGGGCGATCGCAGCCATTGCGGTCTGCGCCAGCGACACGCGCGGGTCGGTCAACCCCAGCCCGACCGCCGCCAGACATACCAGGCCGGCGACCACCAGCAGCCAGGACACCCGCTGGCCAAGCCGGTGAAGGACGGGAATCTTCACCCCCTCCACGATCCAGGCCCAGAGGAATTTGAAGTTATAGGCGAGGATGACGAGCGCGAAGGCCGTGACGCTCTTCTTTTCGATCCCGGCCTCCGCCAATCGGCTCGACAGGGTCGCGTTGATCATCGTCAGCGGGAAGGCGGAGGATATGCCCAGCGCCAGAGAGGCCAGCGGGGCCGCCTCGACATAGGGCCGTACTCCATCCAGCCACCGCGC
Organism: Sphingomonas sp. 2378; assembly: GCF_038084995.1. Lineage (NCBI taxonomy): Bacteria > Pseudomonadati > Pseudomonadota > Alphaproteobacteria > Sphingomonadales > Sphingomonadaceae > Sphingomonas > Sphingomonas sp. 2378. The sequence continues at coordinate 80,447 of NZ_JAXCMJ010000011.1, read as the reverse complement.
ACTCGCCATATGAAACCGATCCGCCCTATCGCAAAGCGCGGACCGTAGAGGGCTTGGCCGCGCCCGGCAACGGGGCGTCGATCAGGCGCGGGCGAACAGGCGAAATCCGGCGGGCAGACGGCCGGGCGATTTGCCGGTCCGCCGCTCCTCGATCGCCGCGATGGCACCCAGCAGTTCGCGGGAGCCATAGGGCTTCATCAGGATGCCCTCGGCCAGATCCTCCACCCCGTCGGGTGGCGTGCCGGTGAGGAACAGGACGGGGATGTCACGGGCGTGCGCGGCTCTGGCCACATCGACGCCGCTGCCGTCCGCCAGCCGGACATCCGCGAGCACCAGGTCGATGGCGGCGCCGCCCTCGATCAGAGTGACGGCCTTGCTGACCTGATCGACCGTGGCGACGATCTCGTAATCGGCATCGACCAGCACATGCTCGGTATCGAACGCGACCAGCGGTTCATCCTCGACCACGAGCAGCTTGACCAGCTGCCGCTTTTTCCGCCCGAAGAATTTCATCCCTCTATCGGCCCGTCTTTCTTGCCCCACTCCTCGCCGTAACGCTTTGTCCAGCCGAAACGACGCAATTAATTTCCTTTGGCCCATACCCTATGTATCAGCGTCGATCATGACATCAGATCAACGTATCGCCAAGCTGCTGGCCCGGGCCGGTGTCGCATCGCGTCGAGAGGTCGAGCGGATGATCGCCGAGGGGCGGATCGCTCTGAACGGCACGGTCATCGACACGCCCGCGACCCTGCTTTCCTCGCTCGATGGCGTCACGGTGGACGGCGACCCCGTCGCCGCGCCCGAGCCGACCCGGCTGTTCCTGTTCAACAAGCCGACCGGGCTTCTCGTGACCGAGCGGGATCCGATGGGGCGGCCGACCATCTATGATCGGCTTCCCGCAGGATTGCCCCGGCTGGTGCCCGTCGGACGGCTGGACGTGAACACCGAAGGGTTGCTGCTGCTGACCACCGACGGCGGGTTCAAGCGCCAATTGGAACTGCCCGCGACCGGCGTGGAGCGAACCTATCGCGCGCGTGCCTATGGCGAGGTGAGCCAGGCGCAGCTCGAGGAACTGATCCACGGCATCGAGATCGACGGCATCCGCTATGGCCAGATCGACGCCAATCTGGAGCGGCGGACAGGCGCCAATGTCTGGATCGAGATGACGCTGCGTGAGGGCAAGAACCGCGAAGTCCGCCGCGTCCTCGAGCATCTGGGCCTGCAGGTCAGCCGGTTGATCCGTCTGCGCTACGGTCCCTTCGTCCTCGAAGACCTGCCGGTCGGCGAAATCGGCGAGGTGAAGGGATCGGCGATCGTCGAGTTTCGCAGGACGCTGGAGGGCGGCATTCCCGCCGACGCCGTTCGTCCCACGCCACGCGCGGGCTTTCGTGCGCCGCCGACCCGGACGGCCCCGCCCCGCGCGCGCCCGGATCGTGACGATGGGGAGCGCCGCGATCGGACGTCCCGGCCCGCAGGCGCGGGCGGCGAGCGTCCCGCGCGTGACAGCCGGTTTGCCCCGAGCGAACGCCGTGGTGAGCGTCCGACCGGGCGGCCCACCTCTGGCGATCGGGCCAAGCCTTCCGCCAGCCGGGGAGCCGGGACACGTGAAGAGCGAGGCGAACGGCCCGCGCGCGGCGCCGGATCGCCGTCGGCGCGGCAAGACCGGTTCACGCCCCACAACCGTAGTGGCGAGCGCGGCAAGCCCTTCGCCAACCGCGCATCCGACGACCGCCCGCAGCGCGGCGAGCGTCCCGCACGCGGAAAGGGATCGCCATCCCCGCGACCGGACCGGTTCACGCCCAATGAGCGTGGCGGTGAGCGTCCGGCCGGGCGTCCCACCGGTGGCGACCGGGGCAAGCCCTTCGCCAAGCGTACGACCGACCAGCGCCCGGAACGCGGCGATCGGTCGGATCGCGGCGGCGCGTCCCCTTCGGCGCGGCCGGGTCGCCCCGCGCGTGACGGGCGGAGCAACAACCGACCGACCGGCGGACCTGGCGGTCGTCCGCGGGGAGGACGCTGATGCGAGTCATTGCCGGACAATGGCGGGGCCGCCCGCTGGTGGCGCCGAAGGGCGACGTGACCCGACCGACCGCTGATCGGACACGGGAGGCGCTGTTCTCCATGCTGACCGCCCGGCTGGGTGATTTCGAGGGGCTGGCGGTCGGCGACTTCTTCGCGGGTTCGGGCGCGCTGGGAATCGAGGCGCTGTCGCGCGGGGCCGGTTCGTGCCTGTTCGTCGAGCAGGATCGCAGCGCGCTGGATGCTCTCCGCGCCAATCTCGACAAGCTGGGCGCCAAGGGCGACGTTCGCGCCGCCTCGGTCATGGCGCTGGGGCCCGCGCGCCAGCCACTCGACCTGATCCTGATGGACCCGCCCTATGGCACCGGTGCGGGCAGCGTGGCGCTCGACAAGCTGGCGCGGCTCGGCTGGGTCGGCGCGGGCACCTGGGTGAGCATCGAGACCGCCAAGCAGGAAGAGATCGAGGTCGCGGGCTTCACCGTCGATGCCTCACGCATCCATGGCAAGGCGCGGCTGACCCTGTTGCGTCAGGCCTGAACGGTCCTTCCGCGCATCACGGCAAGCCCGGCGAGGCTGAGCAGACCGGCGGCGACCAGATAACCGCCGACCAAGTTCAGCCCGCCGCGCTCGGTCAGCGCCTGTGCGGCGATGGGCGCCAGCGCGCCGCCGATGATGCCGCCCAGATTGAACGTCATCGACACGCCGGTATAGCGCACCCCCGCCGGGAACAAGGCGGGCAGCCATCCGCCGAGCGGCCCATAGGCGAAGCCCATGACGAACAAGGCCAGCGCCAGCCAGACGAACACGACGGCCAGGGACCCCGCGCCCAGCATCGGCCCCATGATCAGCCCGACGAGCACGCAACCGGCGAAACCGAGCGCCAGCATCATCGGCGCGCCGCGTCGATCGGCCATCACGCTGGAGATGATGACGCCCAGCGCCAGGAACAGGATCGCGACGAGCTGAACGCCCAGAAATCCTTCGCGTGGATAGCCCAGCACGGTCGTGCCGTAGCCGAGCGCGAAGGCGGTCGCGAGATAGAAGATCGCGAAGCACGCGACCACGCCCCCCGTCCCCGCCAGCAACGCGCGGCCATGATCCTGCACCAGCGTGGCGAAGGGAATGCGGGGCAAGGCCTCGGTCCGCTTGGCCTCGGCGAAATCGGGTGTCTCGGTCAGGCGAAGCCGGACCCATAGCCCCAGGATCACCAGCACCGCGCTCGCCAGAAACGGCAGGCGCCAGCCCCAGGCGCGGAACTGCGCATCGGTCAGGATCAGGCCGAGCAGCAGGAAGAACCCGTTCGCCAGGATGAACCCCACCGGCGCACCCAGCGGCGGGAACATGCCCCAGGTGTTGCGGCGACCCGGCGGCGCATTCTCGACGGCGAGCAACGCCGCGCCGCCCCATTCTCCGCCCAGGCCAAGCCCCTGCCCCAACCGCGCCATGCAGAGCAGCAGAGGCGCGACCCATCCGGCCTGCGCATAGGTCGGGAGAAAGGCGATGGCGACCGTCGAACCGCCCATCAGCATCAGGCTGACCACCAGGGTCGACTTGCGCCCTACCCGGTCGCCGAAATGACCGAAGGCGATGGCACCAACCGGACGCGCGACGAAGGCCAGGCCGAAACTCGCATAGGACAGCAGCAACTGCGCCGTCGCGGACGACGCCGGAAAGAATAGCGGGCCGAAGACCAGCGCCGCCGCCGTCGCATAGATATAGAAATCATAGAATTCGACCGCCGTACCGGTCAGGCTGGCCAGCAGGATATGACGGTGCGACGGGGGCGATGCTTGGGTCATGCATCGCCCGTGCAGAAGCGGAACGGTTCCGTAAAGACCTATCCGGTCAAAATCGCCCGGATCGCGGGGCTCATCGCCGATTTAACGGCTCAGCACGCCCGCCAGCCCCAGCATCATCCAGTATAGCAGGCCCGACAGCAGCATCGCGGCGGGCAGCGTCAGGACCCAGGCGAGCACCATGTTGCGGATCGTCCGCACCTGAAGCCCCGCACCGTTCGCGACCGAGGCGCCCGCCACGCCCGAGGTCAGGATATGGGTGGTCGAGACGGGGCGGCCCATGAACTCCGCCATCAGAATGGTCGCCGCGGTCGTCAGTTCGGCGGCGGCTCCCATGCCATAGGTCAGATGGGTCTTGCCGATCCGCTCGCCGACCGTGACCACGATCCGCTTCCACCCGACCATCGTGCCCAGGCCCAGCGCCAGCGCGACCGTTACCTTCACCCATAGCGGGATATAGCGGGTGCCGCGCTCCAGTTCCTTGGCATAGCCGTCAAGCGACTCGATCTCGGTCGCGGTGAAGCGGCTCTTCGCCCCTTCGCTCTTGGTGATCATCCGCGTGGTATCGAGGACCAAATACATGTCGTTGCGCAGATTGGGCACGACGGCGGCCGGCACGCGGCTGAGCGCACCATAATTGCCGATCCGGTCGCCAATATCGCGGGAGAGAATGGCAAGGCCGGTATAGACTTCGGGTTTGTCGACCGCCTTCGCACGAACACCGGCGACGACCGCCGCGCGCGCCTGGTCGATCGAGGGGTTCGTGCCCGCACCATGCGCGGCATAGGCGGCAGAGGCGACCTGCGCACTCCGCACGAAGGCGGGCATGGCGCTCTCCGGCAAGGTGCGGTTCAACGCATAGGCCGTCGGCGCGCAGCCGATGAGGATCAGCATGACGAGCCCCATGCCCTTCTGCCCATCATTGCCGCCATGTGCGAAGCTGACCGCCGTGCAGGTGAAGATCAGCAGCGCACGGATGCCGCGCGGCGGCGGGGCGTTCCCCTCCGGCTCGCGATACAGGCGGTCGTTGCGGAGGAAACGCTTCATCACCAGCAACAGCAGCAGTGCACCTGCAAAGCCGATCAGCGGGCTGAACAACAGGGCCGACAGCACCTTCTGCACCTGAGCCATGTCCACGCCCGACGTGCCGGGAATATCGGACAATAGCTGGTTGGCGAGGCCCACGCCCAGGATCGATCCGATCAGCGCATGGCTGGACGAATTGGGCAGGCCGACCGCCCAAGTCGCCAGGTTCCACAGCACTGCCGCCAGCAGCAGCGCGAAGATCATCGCGAAGCCCGCCCCCGATCCGACATGGAGCATCAGATCGATCGGCAACAGCGTGATGATCGAATAGGCGACCGCCCCGGTCGAGAAGAGGACCCCGAGGAAATTGAAGAAGCCCGACCAGACGACCGCCAGCGGCGCGGGCATGGAATGGGTATAGATCACCGTCGCCACGGCGTTGGCGGTGTCGTGAAACCCGTTCACGAACTCGAACCCCAGCGCGATCAGCAGCGCCAGGCCGAGAAAGGCGAAGACGCCGATCGCCATCGGCTCGCCGACCCGGGCGGTATCGACGAGGATGCTATAGCCAGCGTAGCCGAGGCCGCCGACCAGCAGCCCGGCGAATATCCAGCGCCCCATGGGATGGAGTCCGGCATCGAGGCGCGGTCCGCGAGCGCGGGATTCGGATTGGCCACCGGCGAGCGCAAAACTTGTCATGACGATGCTGCGTTGCGCCCCCGAAGTGACACTTTGATGACGACGACCGCTATCGATTCCGGTCTGTCCCGCAAAGAAACACGACCGGGCGAGATGATGCATCGCCCGGTCGTCGGTTTCCTATGATCCTATTGATTGCTGGCGAGCGCGACCGGGGCCTGCGTCGTCAGCGCGGCGACCTTGATCGCGGCATCGGCGCGCATTTCCTTGCGGCACCGTGCCACGTCGGCGTTGATGATTAGGTCGGTGGTCATCGGACCGCAGGCGAGGGTCGTGGCATGACGGATACGAGCGTCCAGCATCGTGCGGTGATCCGCCCGACGCAGATCGAGATCGGCATGGGGGATAGCGGCGCTGACGGTCTGGCGCTCCGCTGCCTGGACGGAAGGCGCGAAAACAAGGGCCGCCAAGGCGACCGCGCAGAGATTCTTCATCGGTTTCAGCTCCTGCATCGGGTCATGCCCGTCACGGGTCCGTGGGTACATCGGAAGCACCCCGGTCCTCGTCGGCACGTAGCGCTCCCTAGGCGGGATGCGTGTAGCTTTCGCGTCTGGCGTGCGACGCCATGATGACGATTGCACCCCGGGCCGCGCGAAACATATGCTGCCCGTGGTTGCCCCGGCTGCAAACGTTCCCTAACTGTTCGCGATGACCGTTGCTTCTTCCGATCCCGCCGCGTCGCTGGCCGATTATCCCTATCTGCGGACGCTCAACCCGGCCCAGCGGGAGGCGGTGCTGACCACCGATGGCCCCGTGCTGGTGCTGGCGGGCGCGGGGACCGGCAAGACCGCGGCGCTGACCGCCCGGCTGGCGCATCTGCTCTATACGCGCAAGGCCTGGCCGTCGGAGATCCTGTCGGTGACCTTCACCAACAAGGCCGCCCGGGAAATGCGCGAACGTGTCGGGCGGCTGGTCGGCGATGCGGTGGAGGCGATGCCATGGCTTGGCACCTTCCATGCGATCGGTGCCAAGATGCTGCGCCGTCACGCCGAACTGGTCGGGCTGCAATCCAACTTCACCATTCTCGACACCGACGATCAGCTCCGGCTGCTCAAGCAGTTGATCATCGCGGCGGATATCGATGAGAAGCGTTTCCCGGCGCGGGCGCTGGGCGGCCTGATCGACGAGTGGAAGAACAAGGGGCTGGTCCCGGGCGACATCGACGCGGGCGAGGCGGAACGCTACGCCAACGGACAGGGGGCCGATCTCTACCGGCAATATCAGGACCGGTTGCGCAGTGTGAACGCCTGCGACTTCGGCGACCTGCTGCTCCATATGCTCACCATATTGAAGACGCATCGCGACGTGCTGGAGCATTATCAGCAGCGCTTTCGCTACATCATGGTGGACGAGTATCAGGACACCAACAGCGTCCAGTATCTGTGGCTGCGGTTGCTGGCCCAGGCGCGCAAGAACATCGCGTGCGTCGGCGATGACGACCAGTCCATCTACTCGTGGCGCGGCGCGCAGGTGGAGAATATCCTGCGGTTCGAGCGGGACTTTCCCGGGGCGAAGGTCATCCGGCTGGAGCAGAATTACCGTTCGACGCCGCATATCCTGGGTGCGGCATCGGGGGTGATCGCGAATAATGGCGGACGGCTGGGCAAGACGCTGTGGACCGAACTCGACGTCGGCGAGAAGGTGCGTGTGCTCGGCGTCTGGGACGGTCCCGAGGAAGCGCGGCGCGTCGGCGAGGAGATCGAGGCGGCAAAGCGCTCCGGCACCTCTTACGGCGATATCGCGATCCTCGTCCGTGCCTCGCACCAGACCCGCGAGTTCGAGGACCGGTTCATCGCGATCGGCCTGCCCTATCGGATCGTCGGCGGTTTCCGCTTCTACGAGCGCGCCGAAATCCGCGATGCGCTCGCCTATCTGCGCATCGTCAACCAGCCATCGGACGATCTGGCGTTCGAGCGGATCGTCAACGTTCCCAAGCGGGGACTGGGCGACAAGGCGCTGGCGAAGATCCACCAATTGGCGCGGGCGGAGGGGTTGCCGCTGACCATCGCATCGGCGCGCATCCTCGATACCGATGAACTGACCCCGCAGGCGCGGCGGAGCCTGGGCAATCTGATCGGCGATATCGCCCGCTGGCGCGACATGGCGCGCGACCTCGCCCATCCCGAACTGGCGCGGCAAATGCTGGACGAGAGCGGCTATACCGCCATGTACCAGAACGAGAAGTCGGCCGAGGCCGCCGGGCGGCTGGAGAACCTGTCCGAACTCGTCCGCGCGATGGAGGATTACGAATCGCTCGGCGCGTTCCTGGAGCATGTCTCGCTGGTAATGGACCGCGATGGCGACCAGCGCGAGCCCGAGGTGACGATCATGACGATCCACGCCGCCAAGGGGCTGGAGTTCGACACGGTGTTCCTGGCCGGATGGGAGGAAGGACTGTTCCCCTCGCAACGCGCGATCGACGAGGGCGGTACGCGCAGCCTGGAGGAGGAGCGCCGCCTGGCCTATGTCGCCATCACCCGGGCGCGGCGCAAGGCGGTCATCCTCCACGCCGCCAACCGCCGCATCTATGGTCAATGGACCTCCAGCCTGCCCAGCCGCTTCGTCGGCGAATTGCCGCCTGAGCATATCGACAGTGAGACGAGCATGACCGGCGGCGAAAGCCTGTGGCGCGCCAACTGGTCCGAACATGCCGACCCCTTCGCCGATGTCGGTCGGGGCACCGGGCGGGGGCCGGGATGGCAGCGTGCGGCGACCAGCCAGAACTCACTCCAGGGTCGCCCAGCCCGCGTGGTCGAGTCGCGTGCGCCGTCCGTGGGCCTGGGCCAGAAGGGGCGTGACGACCTGAGCCTGGGAGAACGGGTGTTCCACCAGAAATTCGGCTATGGTCAGATCGCGGCGATCGAGGGCAATAAGCTGGAGATCGACTTCGAACAGGCGGGTCGCAAGCGGGTGATGGACAGTTTCGTCACCAAGGGGTGATGCACCCCCGACGCCGTTCAGGAACCATATCAATTCGTGTCCGTATCGGTCGCACGGCCCGATTGTCCGGGCATGGAGGATAGGATCGATGGACTTTCGTTGTCTGGCCATCGCAGCAATCTCGACCGCCGTCGTCATCACGGCCGTTCCCGCCACCGCGCAATCCGCCGCCGACGATGTGCGGTTTCGCGCGGCGCAGGCGCGGTTCGACCGGGAATATCAAATCTATCGGCAGGAGGTGGACCTGTATCAGTCCCGGCGCGACCGGGGCGGATATGACGATGGCGACTATCGCCCCGCTCCGCCGCCGCCCGGAGGCCCCGGCGGATATCGCGTCGCCCCGCCGCGTCCCGCGGATGGCTATGACGGCAATGGCGAGCCCTATTACGATCCGGTCGGCGACTATCGTGACGGCCCGCAATATCGGGAGCGCGTGCTCCAGCCGCAGGACCGCGTCTATGCCGGGACCGATGGCCGCTATTATTGCCGCCGTTCGGACGGGACGACCGGCCTGATCATCGGCGGTGCGGCCGGTGGTATCCTCGGCAATCTGGTCGGTGGTCGCAGCAGCACGATCGCGACGCTGCTAGGTGCTGCGGGCGGCGCGCTGGCCGGTCGCTCGATCGACCAGAACCAGGTCCGCTGTCGCTGACGGGACCGGCGCCGCACTCCGTCTTCGGAGCGCGGCACCATCCGAATGAGGTCAGGCCGGCTCGACCATCATGAGAGCGGCATTCTGATACTTTTCCGCCTCACGCTCGAACAGCGAACTGGCGGCGAAGCGACGCGGCGTCAGACGTAGAGAACCCAAGCCCGCCAGCTTGAACGTCCCCATCTTCTCCTCACGCGGTGGCTTGCCATCGCGCTCGATCGTCGTCGCATCGACGTAAAGTTCGTCGTGGCGGGTGAAGATCACGTGCGGCGCCAGCACCACCTCGCCGCGATTGTACAAGGCAGACACTGCCTGCATCTTGACGATCGCTTCGAAGATGATGGCGGGAGCGCCAGCCGCCGGCTCAGCCGGACGGCGCTCGGTCGTCGTCATATCGGTCATGCCCTGCATTTGCCCATCCTGCCGCAATGCAGCAAGAAGATTATTGCCGCATACGTCATACGGGAAAGGGCCGGGCGGTACTACCCGCCCGGCCGCCGACCTCAACGCTTGGGCGTGTCCATCAGCTTCTGCGCGAAATAGACCATCTGCTGCGCGTTCAGCCGCGCCCCTTGCGCGATATCCGCATCGCCCGAATGGCCGCCCGCCGTGTCTTCGTAGAAGAGATAGGGGATGCCATATTCCGCCAGCCGCGCGGCGAACTTGCGCGCATGCTGCGGCCCGACCCGGTCATCCTTGGTCGTCGTCCAGATATAGGGTTCGGGATAGGCGACCCCTTTACGGATATTGGCATAGGGCGAAATCCCGCGGAGGAACGCGGCCTCTTCGGGCACGTCGATCGAGCCATATTCGTCTTTCCACGAATCGCCCGCCGCGATCTTCTGGTAACGGACCATGTCGAGCAACGGCACCTGGATCGTCACCGCCTTCCACAATTCGGGATGCTGGGTCAGTTCGACACCCATCAGCAGCCCGCCATTCGACCCGCCATAGATGCCCAGCTTCTGTGCGCTGGTGATGTGCCGCGCGAACAGGTCCTTCGCGACCGAGGCGAAATCGTCATAGATGATCTGGCGCTTGGTCTTGCGACCCGCGTCATGCCATTTCGGTCCGAATTCGCCGCCGCCCCGGATATTGGCGAGCACGAACGCCCCGCCCCGCTCGGTCCAGATCTTGCCGGTCGCGCCGAGATAGGTGGGCAGCCGGGCGATCTCGAACCCGCCATAAGCGGTCATCAGCGTTGGCGTGGTGCCGTCCAGCTTCGCGCTCTTGGGAAGGACGACGAAATACGGGATCTTCGTCCCGTCGGTGGACGTCGCCTCATATTGATGAACGGTGGTGTCGGCCGCATCGAACCGAGCGGGCAGAGTCTTGAGCACCTGCGGCGCGGCGGCGCGACCCGCATCGAAGCGCGATAGCACGGTCGGCGTCGTGAACCCCGCCGTCGTGAGATAGACGATATCCGAACGATCGCTGGTGCTGACCACATCGACCGCCATATTATCCGGCACCTGGACCGCCGTGGACACCCAAGCCGCGCCCTGCGGCGAGAACACGCTCGCACGGCCCCGGACATTGTCGATATAGGTGACTACCACCCGGTCCCTGGTGGTCGTGACGCCTTCCACCGCCTGCCGATCGGTCGGCGTGAACAGCGCGCGCGGCGCGATCCGCCCCGCTTCCAGTTCGGACAGCGGCGCCCATACCACCGAGCCCGCCGGATGCTCGCCCCAGGGGTCGCTGGTCTGAAAGATCACGCGCCCGTCGACCATGCCGGACGGAAAGGCGCGCGCGGGCATGGCGATGGGCTTCGCTCCGCCCGTCGGCGTCCAGAACAGCTTGTCGCCGCCGAAGAAGGTCTGCCGCCGCTCGATCACCACGGCACGGTTGCCCTTCGCATCGGTCAACACGCTGGCATAGGTGCCGAGTTCGTCCGAGGGCTCGCCCCGGAAAATCTCAGTCGCCTGCGACAGGGGGGCGCCGCGCTTCACCATCTTCACGACGAAGGGATAGCTGGACTTGGTCAGCGTGCCCTGCCCCCAGTCGCGGCTGACCAGCAGCGTATCCTTGTCCAGCCACGCCGCGCCCTGCTTCGAGGTCGGCAGGCGGAAGCCGTCCGGCACGAACTGTCCGGTTTCCATGTCGAATTCGCGATATTCGATCGCGTCCTCACCGCCCTCGGACAGCGCGACCAGGCAGAGACGCTCCTCGGGGCTGAGGCAGTTGACGCCCTTCCACACCCATTTCTTGCCCTCCGCCTTGCTTAGCGCGTCGAGGTCGAGCAGCGTCGTCCATTTCGGATCTGGCGAGGCATAGTCGGCCTCGGTCGTCCACCGCCACAGGCCCTGGGGATGATCGGCATCGCGCCAGAAATTGACGATCCGGCCATACATCTGGCCCGGCATCGGAATGCGATCCTTGGCAGAGGCGATGGCCAATGCCTCGCCATAGAAGGTCCGATAGCGCGGATCGTTCTGAAGCCGCGGCAGGGTCTTGGCATTCTCCGCCTCCACCCAGGACAGGGCCTTGGCGCCGTCCTTGTCCTCCAGCCAGATATAGGGATCATTCTCGGTCATCTGGTTCGTCTGCGCCATCGCCGCTCCCGTCGCAATCTGGCTGGCGAACATCGATCCCGCCAGCATCCACCGCCATCCCCGCATCCGTTACGCTCCGTCCTATGCTCCGATGGGCGGGAATGTGACTTCATCACGCGATACTGGCAATGCGTTACGGCAGCTTTATTGTCGTTGCGGCCTTAGCACCGGGAAGAACGACGAAAATCGAAGCGTCGATCGACATGTGCTGCCACCGCCCGGACGGAACGGCTTATCGGGCGGCCCGTTCACGTCGCACCTTTCCCGCACGAATGCTCAGGAGCAGACGATGCCATATGTGAAGACGCGCGACGGTACCGACATTTATGTCAAGGATTGGGGCGAGGGTCGTCCCGTCGTCCTGCTCCATGGCTGGCCGCTGTCCGCTGATATGTGGGACGCGCAGATGATGGCACTGGCCGAGGCGGGTTTCCGCGCGATTGCCTATGACCGTCGCGGCTTCGGGCGTTCGGGCCAGCCCTGGTCGGGCTATGACTATGACACGCTGTCGGACGATCTGGCCGATGTGCTGGAGGCGACGGGGGCACAGGATGCGGCGGTCATCGGCTTCTCGATGGGTGGCGGCGAAGTCGCGCGCTATATGAGCCGTCACGGCGGCAAGGGCGTGATCGCCGCCGGTCTGATCGCCTCGGTCGTGCCTTACATGCCCAAGACCGATGACAACCCCCAGGGCACCGACCAGTCGGTATTCGACCAGATCGGCCAGGGCCTGCGCAATGATCGCGCGCATTTCCTGCGCCACACCTTCTTCAAGCAGTTCTTCGGCGTCGGCTATATCACCAGCCCGGTCAGCGACGAGGTGCTCGACTGGGCGACCAGCGTCGCGATGCAGGCGGGGCTCAAGCCCACTTTGGCCTGTGCGGAAGCGTTCAGCCAGACCGACTTCCGTCCCGACCTGCCCGCCTTCCGCGTGCCGACCCTGATCGTCCACGGCACCGGCGACCAGACCGTGCCGATCGACCCGGCGGGGCGCGCGGCGGCGGCGGGCATCGCCCATTCGCAGTTGGTGGAATATGACGGCGCGCCGCACGGCCTGAACGTCACGCATGGCGATCGCCTGACCAGCGACCTGCTGACCTTCCTGGGTCGATGACAGGGAAAGGGCGGCCTTTCGCGGGCCGCCCTTCTCATTTCAGTGGAACGATGACCTCGTCCGGATGGGCGACGTTCAGTTCCTTGCGCACCATCTCGTCCACCATGTCTGGATTGGCATGGTCGGGATCGAGCAGAGCGACGCGGTTCTTCAATACCGTCCGCTTCTTGTCGAGCGCGGCATAATCCTGCTCACGCTTCACCAGCTGGCGCTGATACTCGCCATAAGCGAGCAGACCGTTGCGCCCCAGCACCGCATAGGCACCGAAGAACGCGACGATGGTCAGACCAAGGGCGGGCAAGGCTGCCCGCCGCATGGTCCGCATGAAAGGCGTCGACTTTCTGGTCACAGCGGCCATTGTCGTACCGACGCCCCTCGATTTCAAGCGCGGATCAACACGTCACGGCCCGCATAGCGCGCCGCATCGCCCAGCTCCTCCTCGATACGGATCAGCTGATTGTACTTGGCGAGCCGGTCCGAACGCGCGAGACTGCCCGTCTTGATCTGACCGCAGTTGGTGGCGACCGCCAGATCGGCGATGGTCGAATCCTCGGTTTCGCCCGAACGGTGCGACATGACGGCGGTGTAGCGCGAACGCTGCGCCAGCGACACGGCCTCCAGTGTCTCGGTCAGCGTGCCGATCTGATTGACCTTGACCAGCAGCGAGTTGGCATAGCCGCCGTCGATACCCTGCTTCAGACGCTTCGGGTTGGTGACGAACAGGTCGTCGCCGACCAGCTGGACCTTGTCGCCGATCAGGTCGGTCAGCGCCTTCCAGCCTTCCCAATCATCCTCGGCCATGCCGTCCTCGATCGACAGGATCGGATAGCGGCGGGTCAGGTTGGCGAGATATTCGGCCATCTCATGGCTCGACAGGATCTTGCCCTCGCCCGAGATATTGTACTTGCCGTCCTTGAAGAACTCGGTCGCCGCGCAGTCGAGCGCGATCATCACGTCGTCGCCCGGCTTGTACCCGGCCTTCTCGACCGAAGCCATGATGAAGTCGAGCGCTTCGGTGGTCGAGGCGATGTTAGGGGCGAAACCGCCCTCGTCGCCCACGCCGGTCGCCAAGCCCTTTTCGTGCAGCGCCTTCTTCAGCGTGTGGAAGATTTCCGAGCCGCAGCGGACCGCCTCCATGATGCTGTCCGCCCCAACGGGCATGATCATGAATTCCTGGAAGTCGATCGGATTGTCGGCATGCTCGCCGCCGTTGATGATGTTCATCATCGGCACGGGCAGCAGATGGGCCGAGACGCCGCCGACATATTTGTATAGCGGCAGGCCACGCGCTTCCGCCGCGGCCTTAGCCGCCGCCAGGCTGACGCCCAGGATCGCGTTGGCACCCAGGCGGCCCTTGTTCTCGGTGCCGTCCAGCTCGATCATCGTACGGTCGAGATCGGCCTGATCCTCGGCGTCGAGGCCGATGATGGCGTCGGCGATCTCGTCATTCACCGCCTCGACAGCGGCTTCGACGCCCTTGCCCATCCAGCGGCTCTTGTCGCCGTCACGCTTTTCGACCGCCTCATGCGCGCCGGTCGACGCGCCCGAGGGCACGGCCGCACGGCCGAAACTGCCGTCTTCGAGCAGAACGTCCACCTCGACCGTGGGATTGCCACGGCTGTCCAGGATCTGGCGCCCGTGGATGTCGATGATTGCGGTCACGTAACGATGCTCCTACATCAGCCTTGAAGGTCTCGGCGCGGCTCTAACCTGTGACAGGGCGAAGGGCAATTGCGGGAAAAGCATGGAACCGTCGTTCCGCCGCCGGGGTTAAGAGGCGAACTGCCCGGTCATCCGGGCCAAAGAGGAAAGGATTTCCCATGGCCGACACGGACAATATCTTCCCGCCGTCGCAAGGCGGCACCCCCGGTTTCGCGACCAACACCGCCAGCGCACCCGAAGTCGCGGCCCCCAACGCCGCGCCCAAGGCGTTGGGCACGGACGATGCCGCCAAGAGCACGAACACCCTGTCCGAGGCCAAGCAGCAGGTAAAGGAAGGTGCGACCAAGGTTCAGCAACAGGCGGTCGACAAGATCCACGCGCTCGCGGGCGACGGCAAGGCCAAGGCCGGGTCGGCGCTCGATCAGGTGGCGCAACTCCTGAACGATGCCGCCGGTCAGGTGGATGAGAAGCTGGGCAGCCAATATGGCCAATATGCCCGCTCTGCCGCCGACACCGTCACGTCCTTCTCGGGTGCGATCAAGGACAAGGATGTCGAGGAACTGATCGACGACGCCCGCGCTTTCGTGACGAAAAGCCCGGCGGTCGCGATCGGCATCGCTGCCGCGCTCGGCTTTGTGCTGGCCCGCGTCGTCCAGTCGGGCGTTGAGACCCGCCAGTCGGTCGACGCTGCCGCGTGACCCGCGTCACCGCTCCCCTGTCGGCGGCGAGGTCGGACCCGGAGACGCTGACGTCGCTGGTATCGCAACTGGTCGATGACGGCCGTTCCTATATCACGGCGGAAATCGATCTGGCCAAGGCCCGCGCCTCGGACAAGATCGGGCGCTTTCGCAGTGCAGCGATCTTTCTCGGGGCGGCCGCCGTCTTGGCGCTGGCTGCGCTGATCGCGCTGCTGGTCGGGTTGATCTTCGCGCTGGCCCCGACGACGGGACCGTTGGGCGCGACGCTGATCGTGGTCGGGCTCGTTCTGGTCGTCGCCGGGATCCTGGCGATGGTGGGCAAGTCCCGCCTGTCGGGAGGGAAGGCATGACCGTCGCCGAAGCCGAAGTCCGGGCCGCCGCCGCGCGTGAGCGGATGAACCACACCGTGTCGCGTCTCCAGGCGCGGTTGGAGCCCCAAGCCCTGGCTGCGCAAGCCAGGGAAGCCGGGCTGTCTGCTGCCAAGTCGAGCCTGGATTGCGCGAAGAGCAATCCGGTGACCGTTGCTGGCGGCGTCGCGGTTCTTGGCCTGTTGCTCAATCGTCGGCGGATCGCCCGCCTGTTCAAGCGCAAGCGCTGATTTGGCCCGCCGATGGGTAACCATCGGCGACATAGCCCAGAAGGATGTTCGCAATGACCACCGAAACCCAGAACGAACAGCAGACCGACCGCCTTCGCGAGAAGCTGGACCATGGTCGTGAAACCGCGTCGCAGGCCTATCACGATGCCAAGGACAAGGCCGGTGAGCTGGCGCACAAGACCGCCCAGACCATCGAGGCCAATCCGCTGGGCATTCTGGTCGGCGGCCTGGCCGTCGGCGTGATCGCAGGCGCGCTGCTGCCGCGATCCGCGCGCGAGAAGGAACTACTCGCCCCGCTCGGCAAGAAGCTTGGCGAGACGATCCGTCAGGCGACGCAGGCGGCGCGCGAAACGGGCCTGCGTGAGCTGGAGAATGCCGGCCTGACCAAGGATGCAGTGAAGGATCGTGCCCGCTCGCTGCTCGATGATGTCGTCAAGGTGGCCAGCAACGCCAGCACGGCGGCGGCGAAGGCCGCGACGAACAAGTCGACCGACACGGCAATCTGATGACGTTGGAAAGGGCGCTTCGCGAACTGACAGGATCGCCCAGCGCCCTTTCCTTCATGTGGCGATGAACGGTGGCTTGCGGGCGGCGGGCGGGCTTTCTACCAAGATGGCTTGTCCGCTTTTGAACGGGATATCCGCTTGCGCCACCTTTCCCTCGCCGCCCTGCTCGTTTCGCTTCCCCTCCCCGCCGCGCCGCTGGCCGCACAGGCCATTCCCCCGTCCCCTGTCCTCCCCGGCGAAGGACAGCAGGACGCGCGGCTGAAGCAGCTTTTCCATGACAGCGACGAAGCCAGTCTGGCGCGCAGCCCGATCAACGGGCTGTTCCGGGGCGATATGCGCCGCGCCGACCGGATCGGCGATTTCTTCTCCGACACCTGGATCGCAGCGGAGCGCGCGGCAGCGGAAAGCGATTTGAAGCGCCTCGGGCAGATCGACCGCGCCAAGCTGACCCCGACGAACCAGATTGCCTATGACGTGTTTCGCCAACAGACCGAGACGACGCTGAAGGGACTCGATCCGTCGCTTGTTGCGCTGACCATCGTGCGTCCGATGGACCATTTCTTTGGTATCCAGACCTTCTACCCCGAATTCGCCTCGGGCCAGGGCGCGGCCCCGTTCAACACGGTGGCGGATTACGACAATAATCTGAAGCGCAACGTCGAATATGCCCATCTGCTGGACGAAGCGATCGAGCGCTTTCGGCAGGGTATGAAGAGCGGCGTCGTGCAACCCAAGCTGGTCGTGCGCAACATGATCGCGCAGTTCGACAATCTGCTGGCGGTGCCGGTCGAGGACTCCACCTTTTACGGACCGCTCAAGCGTTTCCCGACCACGATCCCTGCCGCCGAGCAAGCCCGTCTGAAGGCGGCTTATGCGGCCCAGATTCGCGACGTCATCGTCCCCGCCGAAAAGCGGATGCGGAGCTTCCTGGCCGACACCTATCTTCCCGCCGCACGCGACTCGGTCGGGCTTGTCGGGATGCCGGGCGGCGATAGGCTCTATTCCTATCTGATCGAGCAGAACACGACCCTGCCGCTCAAGGCGGAGGACGTGCACCAGCTCGGCCTGTCCGAAGTCGCACGTATCCTGAAGGCGATGGAAGTCCAGAAGCAGGCGGTCGGGTTCAAGGGCAGCCTGCCTGAGTTCTTTACCTTCCTGCGCACCGATGCGCGTTTTCAGCCCAAATCGGCGGCGCAACTGCGCGAAGGCTATGAGGCGATCGGACGGCGCGTCGATGCGCGCATCCGCGAGCAATTCTCGCTGATCCCCAAGACCGCGCTGGAAATCCGGCCCGTCCCCGCCTTCAAGGAGAAGACGGACGCGGGCGGCTCCTATCAGGGCGGCACGCCGGACGGGACACGACCGGGCGTGTTCTATTACAACACCTATGACCTCCCCTCGCGCTATATGTGGGAGATGGAGACGCTCTATCTCCACGAAGCAGTGCCGGGGCATCATTTCCAGATCAGCCTGGCGCAGGAAAATGCGGCGCTGCCCGCCTTCATGCGGTTCGGCGGCAACACCGCCTACGCCGAAGGCTGGGCGCTCTATGCCGAGACGCTCTGGCCCGAACTCGGAATGGAAACCGACCCCTATCAGCGGATGGGCGGGCTGAACGATGAGATGCTGCGCGCGATGCGGCTCGTGGTCGATACCGGCATTCACGCCAAAGGTTGGACCCGCGATCAGGCGATCGACTATATGCTCGCCAACTCCCCCATGGCGCGAACCGACGCGACCGCCGAGGTGGAGCGCTATATCGCCATTCCGGGTCAGGCTCTCGCCTACAAGATCGGGCAACTGACCATCAGCCGCCTGAAGGCCCAAGCCAAGACGGAACTGGGCGCCAGGTTCGACCCACGTCGCTTCCATGCGGAAGTGCTGGACACCGGCGCACTGCCCATGCCGGTTCTGGAGAAGAAGATCGCCGACTGGATCGCCGCCGAAAAGAAGCGCTGACACCTGTCTCAATTCCTCCCCTGTAAGGGGAGGTGGCAGGCCGGAGGCCTGACGGAGGGGTATCCCGCTCGATGGGCCGATACCCCTCCACCCGCCCTATGGAACGTGGCGCTTCTCCAGCTTCCGGGCCAGCGTCCGGCGGTGCATGCCCAGCCGACGCGCGGTTTCGGAAATGTTGAAGTTGGTTTCGGCCAGCGTCTCGTTGATCCGCTCCCATTCCAGCGTCTTGATCGAACTGGGCCGGTCGGTGATCGCAGTCGTCGTATCGCCACCCGCTTTGTGAAAGGCGGCTTCGATGTCGTCGGTGTTGGACGGCTTGGCGAGATAATGGCACGCGCCGAGCTTGATCGCCTCGACCGCCGTCGCAATGCTGGCAAAGCCGGTCAGCACGACGATCAGCATCTCCGGGTCATGCGCATGGAGCGTCTGGACGCAGGCGAGCCCCGACGCCTGACCGAGCTTCAGGTCGACCACCGCATAGCGCGGCGTCGTTTCCGACAGGACCGCGACCAGCGCATCCGGCCCATGCGCCACCCACACGCGGTAGCCCCGCCGCTCGAACGAGCGTTGCAGCGTGCGCGCGAAGGTCTCGTCATCCTCGACGATTACCAGGGACCGTTCCTCGTCCATCATGCCTCCCGATCCGATAAGCCGATCATGCTTAGAGGTAGTGTCAGGGTGACGACCGCGCCACCCTCCGGACGATTGGCGGCCTCCACCCGTCCGCCCAGCTTGCGCACGACGCTGGAGACGAGGAACAGGCCGACGCCATGCCCTTCTCCCTTGGTCGATTGCTGCGGGCGACCGACCTGCGACAGGGTGGAGGACGTGAAGCCCGGCCCCCGATCGGTGACCCGGACGGCGACCGCCCCGCCCTCGCGCGTGACGGACAGCCCGACCCAGTGCGGCGACGCCTCCGCCGCATTGTCGAGCACGTTCCACACCGCCTGCTTGATCGCGGGATCGGACACGATCGCCGCGTCATCGTCGGTCCGCTGATAATCGAGCGCCACCTGGGCATGGCTTTGCCGCCACTCGCCGATGATCGTGTCGATGAAGCGTCCGACCTCGGACAGTTCCGCCGCCTCGCCACGCGGCTCTCCGGCGGATTGGAGGATGCGGGTGACGATGGCCTTGCACCGCTGCACCTCGGCCTGCATCTCGGCGATCTCGCCCATGAGCTCGGCGTCGTCGCGCAGCTTGGGCACCCGCCGCCAATCGCTCAGGATCACCGACAGGCTGGCCAGCGGCGTGCCCAGTTCATGCGCCGCACCCGAGGCGAGCAGGCCCATGCGGACGATATGCTCCTCCTCCGACGCCTGCTCGCGCAGGTCAGCCAGCCGCGCCGCGCTCTGGCGGAGATTGCGGCTGATGCGGGTAACGAACAGGATCAGCAGACCCGCGACGATCGCGAAGCTCAACCAATTGCCCAGCGTATGCAGTCCCGCGATGTCGCCGAACAACCATGGCGGAAATGCCAGCGGCCGATGGTGGAGCGATAGCAGGCCGAAGCAGACGCCGGTGATCCCCGCCAACGCCCAGGCGGACCAGGTCTCCAGCAGGACGGCACCCAGCACCACCTGGATCAGATAGAGCGAGATGAACGGATTGGTCGCGCCACCCGCCAGGAAGAGCTGGAGCGTCAGCGTGCCGACATCGAACATCAGTGCGAAGAGCAGTTCGGTATTGGTGATCCGGTGGAAGCGCAGGCGGAAATGGCTGAGCAGATTGATCGCCACCGCCATGCCGAGCACGCCCATCATGGCCACCACGGGAAGCTGAACGCCCATGACCCGGTTGACGAACAGGATCGTCACCAACTGTCCCGCCACCGCCATCCAGCGAAGGTGGATCAGCTGGCGCATATTCGCCGTCCCCGCCGTCGCATCCGCTTCGCGCGGACGGATAGTGAACGGCAGGAAAGGCGGAACGCCCGTCACTCGCTCCCGCGCCTCCACAGGATGACCAGCCCGACGACGGTCAGGATCGCCAGCGCGAACCAGGTCAGTGCATAGGACAAATGGCTGTTGCGGAAGGCGACGACCGTCAGCCCGCCGACCGGATAGCCGCCCGGATTGGGCGTGGCGTCGGCATCGATGAAATAGGGGGCGACGGGGCCCAACTGCTTGGCGGCGGCGATCGCCTCGACATCGCGCGAATACCAGCGATCGGCGACCGGATCGTTCGAGCGGAGGAACGCCCCTTTCGGCTCGCTGATCCGGACAAGTCCGGTGACGCGGACCGGTCCGTTCGGGTGGTCATGATCGGCGCGGTGCTCGGCGGGCACGAAACCACGGTTGACGAGAATGGTGAAGCGCGGTCCGACCAGCGGCGTCAGGACCCAATAGCCCGGTCCCCGCTCGGTCACCGCCTGGACGAACGTCTCGCGGTCGTTGCGGAAAGTGCCGGTCGCGGTGACCCGGCGATAGACATCCTCGGGACCGGCGGTCGGGGGAGCTGCGACGGGTGCCGCGTGGAGCCGGTTATCGACCTTGGCGATCAGGTCCAGCTTCCACACCCGGCGCTGCAACTGCCACACGCCGAGCGAGAGGAAAGCCGCGATAAGGGCCAGGCCGATCGCGGTCAGGATCGCCGGCACCAGCGGCGAGCGGCCGCGCCGCTCTCCGCTGACGCCAGCATCGGCCATTACATGCCGCCGCCCAGTTGGGCGGCCATGTCCGGCATCATGTTGGTGTTCATGTGATACATGACCCAGATCGATCCGCTCAGCGTGATGACGACCAGGACAGCGGTAAACACCAGCGCCATCATCGTCCAGCCACCCTCCGACTTGGTGTTCATGTGGAGGAAGTAGATCATGTGAACGACGATCTGGACGAAGGCGAGGCCCATGATGACCAGCGCAGTCGTCTGGGTATCGCCGAGCGCGCCGGTCATGACGGCCCAGAACGGGATGGCCGTCAGGATAACCGACAGCACGAAGCCGATCATGTAACCCTTGAGCGAACCATGACCATGGGTGTCGCCATGCGCGTGGAGATCATGGTCCAGATTGGCGTGGTCGCCATGACCATGGGGGGGATGAGCGCTCAACGGAGAACTCCCAGAAGATAGACAAAGGTGAAGACGCCGATCCAGACGACGTCCAGGAAGTGCCAGAACATCGACAGGCACATCAGGCGACGCTTATTCGCTTCGATCAGTCCGAAGCGGCCAACCTGCACCATCAGCGTGACCAGCCAGATCGAGCCGAAGGTGACGTGCAGACCGTGCGTGCCGACCAGCGTGAAGAAGGACGACAGGAAGGCCGAACGCTGCGGACCCGCGCCGTCATGAATGAGGTTGGCGAATTCATAGAGTTCGATCGACAGGAAGGCGAGACCGAACAGGCCGGTGATGCCCAGCCAGATCAGCGTGTTCGACTTCTGGTTCTTCTCCATCGCGATCATGGCGAAGCCATAGGTGATCGACGACAGCAGCAGCATCGAGGTGTTGAGCGCGACCAGCGGAAGCTCGAAAATCTCCCGCGGGGTCGGCCCACCCGCATAGCTCGTGCCCAGCACGCCATAAGTGGCGAACAGGATGGCGAAGATGAGGCAGTCGCTCATCAGGTACATCCAGAAACCGATGGCGGTCGAGCCACCGGATTCGTGATGATGATCCTCGTCCTCGACCAGATAATAGGTCGGGTTCTTGGCCGGATCGGCGCTCAGAACGTCGGTCGACATGGATCAGGCCCCCTGCCCGAGCAGGCGACGCCGCTCGCTTTCCGTTGCCACGACTTCATCGACGGGGATGTAGTAATCGCGGTCATAGTTGAACGTGTGCCAGATGGCGACGACGACGACACCGATCAGGCCCAGGGCGGCGAGCCACCACATGTACCAGATCATGCCAAAGCCCGCGGCGGTCGACAGGCCGGCGATGATGACGCCGGTGCCCGTGTTCTTGGGCATGTGGATCGGACGATAGCCCTCGGCCGGAGCCTGCGCCTTCTTGTCCTTCATGTCGTACCAGGCATCCAGCTCATGGATGACGGGCGTGAACGCGAAGTTGTAGTCCGGCGGCGGCGACGAGGTCGCCCATTCCAGGGTGCGGCCGTTCCAGGGATCGCCCGTCACGTCGCGCAATTCTTCCTTCTTCCAGATCGACACGCCGATCTGAACAAGGAAGGCCCCGATACCGCCGGCGATCATCAGCGCACCCAGCAGGGCGACGACGAAGTAGATCTGCAGCGAGGGATCCTCGAAATGGTGAAGACGACGGGTCACGCCCATCAGGCCCATGATGTAGAGCGGCGTGAAGGCGACCCAGAAGCCGATGACCCACAGCCAGAACGACACCTTGCCCCAGAACTGGTTGAGCTTGAACCCGAAGGCCTTGGGCCACCAGTAGTTGATCGCCGCGAACGCCCCGAACAGCACGCCGCCGATGATCACGTTGTGGAAGTGCGCGATCAGGAACAGCGAGTTGTGCAGCACGAAATCGGCGGGCGGAACGGCCAGCAGGACGCCGGTCATGCCACCGATGGTGAAGGTCAGCATGAACGCGATGGTCCACATCATCGGCAGCTCGAACCGGATGCGCCCCTTATACATGGTGAACAGCCAGTTGAAGATCTTCGCGCCCGTCGGGATCGAGATCACCATGGTCGTGATGCCGAAGAACGAGTTGACGCTGGCGCCCGAACCCATGGTGAAGAAGTGGTGCAACCAGACCAGGTACGACAGGATCGTGATGACGATCGAGGCGTAGACCATCGAGGTATAGCCGAACAAACGCTTACCCGAGAAGGTCGAGGTGACTTCAGAGAACACGCCGAACAGCGGCAGGATCAGGATGTAAACCTCCGGGTGGCCCCAGATCCAGATCAGGTTCACGTACATCATCGGATTGCCGCCGAGATTGTTCGTGAAGAAGTTGGTGCCGACATAGCGGTCGAGCGACAGCAGGACGAGCGTGGCGGTC
Organism: Sphingomonas sp. 2378; assembly: GCF_038084995.1. Classification (NCBI taxonomy): domain Bacteria; kingdom Pseudomonadati; phylum Pseudomonadota; class Alphaproteobacteria; order Sphingomonadales; family Sphingomonadaceae; genus Sphingomonas; species Sphingomonas sp. 2378. Next base: position 57,291 of record NZ_JAXCMJ010000011.1, on the reverse strand, counting down.
AGCACGGGGAAGCTGGCGACGATCAGGACGTTCGCGCACAGCGAGGTCCAGCAGAAGACCGGCAGCTTCATCATGGTCATGCCCGGCGCGCGCATCTTGATGATGGTCGCGATCAGGTTGATGCCGGACAGGGTCGTGCCGACACCCGCTACCTGCAAGGCCCAGATATAATAGTCGACACCGACATCGGGACTGAAATCAAGCTCCGAAAGCGGCGGGAATGCCAGCCAGCCGGTCCGCGCGAACTCGCCGATGAACAGCGAGGCCATGACCAGCACGACGCCGCCCGCGGTCATCCAGAAACTCAAGTTATTCAGATACGGGAAGGACACGTCCCGCGCGCCGATCTGGAGCGGGATGACGTAGTTCATCAGGCCGGTGATGATCGGCATCGCCACGAAGAAGATCATGATGACGCCGTGGGCGGTGAACACCTGATCATAATGGTGCGAATTCAGAAAGCCCTGATTGTCACCGAAGGCGATCGCCTGCTGCCCGCGCATCATCAGCGCGTCGGCAAAGCCGCGCAGCAGCATCACGATGCCCAGGATCATGTACATGATCCCGATGCGCTTGTGATCGACGGTGGTGAACCACTCCTTCCAGAGATAGCCCCACAGCTTGAACTTGGTGATGAGCGCCAGCACCGCGATCCCGCCGACCGCGACACCCAGGAAGGTGCCGACGACGATGGGTTCGTGGATCGGAAGCGACTCGATCGATAGCCGTCCGAAGATGGTCTTTATGATGTTGTCCATGATGGCGTGCCTCAGCCGCGACCCGCACCGGCATGACCAAGGGTCTGCGGGCCGGGGGTCTGCGGAATGGAAAGGAAGGACATGCGGCGGTTCTTCATCTCGCCCGGTTCCTGCACGCCCTTCGACGGCACAGGCTCCTTGCTCTGATGCGGCGACGTCTGGATTTCCTCAGGCGACTTTTCGAGCGCGCCCTTGGTCCGGTCGCCATGCATCGGGCCGGTGTTGTTGACGGGCGGATTGCCCTCACCAACCTTCATCTTGTGCGGATCTCCACCACCGGTCATGCGGTCGTGCATCATCACGTCCGACATGCAGGGCGTGTTCTCGGCGACGCAGCGGTTGACGACGCGGTCGAACAGGCCGCCCTGGACGCCGCTGAAATACATGGCGGGCACATACTCGCTGGGACGCTCGACGGCCAGGAAGGCGGCGCGGGTCAACTCACCCTTGCCCTTGGCCTGCCCCGCCTGCGAGGTGCGGACCTTCTCGACCCACTGGTCGAAACCGTTCGCCTGAAGCGCGTAGACCGGGAAGTTCATGCCCGAGAAACCCGCGCCGCTATAGTGCGACGACAGCCCCTTGAACGTACCCTCGCGGTTCATGACCGCGTGCAGCTTCGTCTCCATGCCGGGCATGGTGTAGATCATGCCCGCCATCGCCGGAATGTAGAAGGCGTTCATCACCGAGGTGCCGGTCAGGCGGAACTCGACCGGACGATCCACCGGCAGCGCCAGTTCGTTGACCGTCGCGATGCCCTGCTCCGGATAGATGAACAGCCATTTCCAGTCGAGCGCGACGACCTGCACCTCCAGCGGCTTGACGCCCGTTGCAACCGGCTGGCCAGGGGCAGTCCGTTCGATGGGGCGATACGGATCGAGCAAATGGGTGCTCGTCCAGGTGACTGCGCCCAGGCAGATGATGATCAGCAGCGGGGCCGACCAGATCACCAGTTCCAGCATGGTGGAGTGATCGAACTCGGGATCATACTCGGCCTCGGTATTGCTCTTGCGATAGCGCCACGCGAACAGCACCGTCAGCGCCATCACCGGGATGATGATGAGCAGCATCAGGGCCGTCGCGATCAGCACCAGATCGCGTTGCTGCACGGCGACGTCACCGGCAGGGTTGAGCACGACCGCGTCGCATCCCCCCAGCATGGCCAGGAGGGGCAAGGCGGCCCAGCGAAGAGGGCGCAGGCGCGCAAGGCTCGACGAATGAGACATATGGGAAGCGCCGCTACGCCTTTGCTGCACGTGCGCACATTGGACAGTTTGTCCAATCCCCGTGGTCGTTCGAAAGGCGCATAGGCGCGGCAGAATGGCGGTCATGCGCGGTCTTTATGCACTGCAACCGACCCGCCTCGATAACTTGGAAGAAGTCAGGACTGGCAGCCGATGAGCGCAGAGTTAACCGCATCGACCTCGACGCCCCTTGAGCGGGACGCGCGGCTGGTCAATGCCCGCGATCCGCATCACGTCGCACCGGGTGACATCGCCATCGGCGTCATCATCGGGCGTACCTCGGAGTTCTTCGACTTCTTCGTCTACGCCATCGCCTCGGTGCTGGTGTTCCCGTCGCTGATCTTTCCCTATGTCGATGCGCTGACCGGTACGCTCTATTCGTTCGCGCTGTTCTCTCTGGCGTTCATCGCGCGCCCGATCGGCACCTTCATCTTCATGGCGGTCGACCGCAGCCTGGGCCGTGGGGTCAAGCTGACCATCGCGCTGTTCCTGCTCGGCGGGTCGACCATGGCGATCGCCTTCCTGCCCGGCTATGCGCAGATCGGGACGTCGGCCGCCGTGCTGCTCGGCATCTTCCGCATCATGCAGGGCCTGGCGCTGGGCGGTGCCTGGGACGGCTTGCCCTCGCTGCTGTCGCTGAACGCGCCGGAGCGTCGGCGCGGCTGGTATGCGATGATCCCGCAGCTTGGCGCGCCGCTCGGCCTGCTGGTCGCCAATGGCCTGTTCGCCTTCTTCCTGACGACGCTGAGCACCGCCGACTTCCTCGACTGGGGCTGGCGCTATCCGTTCTTCGTGGCCTTCGCGATCAACGTCGTGGCGCTGTTCGCGCGTCTGCGCATCGTCGCCACGCCGGAGTTCCAGCGCTTGTTCGAGAGCCGCGAGCTTCAGCCCGCACCGGTCGGCGAGACGATGCGCACCGAGGGCCGCACCGTCCTGCTGGGCGCCTTTGCCCCGCTCGCCAGCTTCGCGATGTTCCACATCGTCACCGTGTTCCCGCTGTCCTGGGTCGTGCTGTTCAACCGTGAAAAGCCGCAGGACTTCATGATGATCGAGATCATCGGCAGCATCGTCGGCGTTCTCGCGATTCTGGCCTCGGGCAAGATCGCCGATCGCGTCGGTCGCCGTACCCTGCTCGGCGCATCCGCCGCTGCGATCGCCGCCTATGCCGGTTTCGCGCCGCAGTTGCTGGATCAGGGCGGTGTTGGTGAGACGGTCTATATCGTCCTAGGCTTCCTGCTGCTGGGTCTGGCTTTCGGCCAGTCGTCGGGCGTGATCAACTCGGGCTTCTCGCCGCTGCGTCGCTATACGGGCGCGGCGATTACCTCGGACCTCGCATGGCTGCTGGGCGCCGGCTTCGCGCCGCTGGCCGCGCTGCTGCTGTCGAGCAATTTCGGGCTGCTGTCGGTCGGTGTCTATCTGCTCTCGGGGGCCGTCGCCACGCTGGCCGCGCTGGGGATCAACAAGGAACTCGCCAAGCGCGCGTCCTGATAGTTTCTTAAGGTCTTGTTTTCGAGGCGGCCGGTGGAGCGATCCACCGGCCGTTTTGTTTTGCCCGCTCCGCTCCCTACATTCCCGAAACAGCAGCAAAGATCGGGAGTTGAGCGCAATGAAGAGCAACTGGCGCAAGGTCGCGATGGCCGTCGCAGGTTCGGGGTTCGCGATGGTGGCTGGCGTGGCCGACGCGCGGGTTCCGGCGGGGATTTGGGCCAACCCGTCCAAGACCGTACAGGTTCGCTTCGCCCCCTGCGGACGGGGGCCGGATGCGCAACGCATGTGCGGCACGGTCGTTTGGGCGAGCGAGCAGGCGAAAGCCGACGCGGCGCGCGGCGGCACGGATCGCCTGATCGGCACGCAGTTGTTCGCCGATTTCGAGGAAGAGGAACCCGGCCGCTGGGCGGGCACCGTCTTCATCCCCGATATCGGTCGGGAGGTCGAGGGCACCATCACCCAAATCGACGCCCGCACCCTGGTCGGCGAGGGTTGCCTCTTCGGTCGGCTGGGATGCCGGGAACAGCGCTGGCAACGCGTCAAATGACGGCGGCCATGGAACCGGAACCCGTCTGCCGCGTCCCGGACGACAGGCAATAGGGAAGGAACGCCATGGCTGATGATGCACTGACGGTCATCAAGGATACGGTCGAGGACAATGTCTCCGATCGCCAGGTTGAGTTCGTGGGCGAGATGGAGGGCGAGGAATATCAGTTCGCCGTCCAATACGACTTGCTCGAAGCGCTGAGCGGCGATGTGCCCGATGGCGATGCGATCGAGATGTTCGAGCGCTATTCGGACGACATCCTCGAAGCGGCGCTGACCGCGCTGGGCCGCGATATGGAGCAGTCGCTGGTGGTCGTCAGCGAGAATGATCTCGACTGACGCTCCGCTACCGGATCAACCGCCGAACAGGCGGTCGATCTGCTGCGCAAGTTCGGCCAGCGTGTAGGGCTTGCGCAGCAGGGCGAAGCCATGGCTCCCCTCATCGGCGATGACCTGGCTATAGCCGCTGGTCAGAAGGATACGCAGCCGGGGGTGGAGGCGACTGATGTCATGGGCGAAGTCGATCCCCGACTGACCCGGCATCATCACATCCGAGAATATGAGGTCGAAGCGCTCCGCATCGCGGTTCAGCTCCTCCAGCGCCGCGGCGGCATTGGTCGCGATCACCGTGCGACAGCCGAGCGTCTGAAGCGCCTCCACGGCGAAATGCCCGACCTCGACATTGTCCTCCACCACCAGCACGCAGCATTCGGTTCGCGACGGAGCGCCCGGCCAGGCGGCGTGACTGTCCGGAACCGGCTGGCCATCGATCTGCGGCAGCAGGAGGGTGAAGGTCGCGCCCTTGCCGGGTGTGCTGGCCACCTGGACATCGCCGCCCGACTGGCGCGCGAAACCGAAAACCTGGCTCAGCCCCAACCCGGTTCCGGCCCCCAGCTTCTTGGTCGTGAAGAAGGGCTCGAAAATCTGCTCCAGCCGCTCCGCCGGAATGCCTTCGCCGGTGTCGGAGATGGCGATCCGCACCTGCGCCTTGCCGTGCGCATCCTGCTGCGAGCGGACGGATATGGTCAGCCTCCCCTGCCCCGCCATTGCGTCGCGGGCATTGACTGCCATGTTGACGATCGCGGTGTCGAGCTGGCTGCGGTCGACATGCGCATGACAGGGTGTCGCGGGAAGGTCGATGTCGAGCCGGACGCCGGGGCCCGACAAGGTCGTGATCATGTCGGTCAGGGTGGTGATGCTGGCGCCGACGTCCACGATCTCCGGGGTCAGCGGTTGGCGCCGGGCGAAGGCGAGCAGTTGCGCGGTCAGCTTGGCGGCACGGTCCGCCGCATCGGCGATCGCGTCCATGTGGCGCTGACGACGCTCGGCGGGGAATTCGGGACGGCGGATGAGATCGATCGAACCCCGGATGACGGTCAACAGGTTGTTGAAGTCGTGGGCGACGCTGCCGGTCAACTGCCCGATCGCCTCCAGCTTCTGTGCCTGGCGTAGCTGTTCCTCCGTCGCGCGTAGAGCCTCCTCCGCCATTTTCTGATGGGTGATGTGGCGGCCCACCGCGAAGACTTCGTATGCGCTGGCCGCACCGACCCAGGCGATCCATTCGTCATGGCCGTCGGCATGCCGCATCCGCAATTCGATACGCGAACTGGCCTCGGTCAGCGACGTCGCCAGGGCCGCGCGGGCCGCGACGATATCGTCCGGGTGGATCAGGGCCATGATAGATCGCCCGATCAGGTCGCCGCCTTCATAGCCCAATATGGTGTGCCACGCCGGATTGATCCGATGGATGACGCCATCGGAAGCGACAACCGCCAACAGATCGGGCGACACGTCCCACATCCGGTCGCGCTCTGCGGTACGCTCGACGATACGCTGCTCCAGCGTCACGTTCAGCGCGCGCAATTCCTCCAGAGCATAGGACAATTGCATCTGACTTTCGCGCAGGGCGGCATCGGCATGGACGCGAGCGGTGGTCTCGTTGGTGAAGATGAACAGACCCGCGACCTTCCCCATGCCGTCCAGCACACGTGAATAGGAGAAGGTCCAGAAAGTATGCGCCTCGCCCCGATCGGTATCGAGTTTCCAGGGCAGATCGACGAAGCGCTGCGTCTGCCCGGCGAGCGCAGCGTCGATGATCGGTCGCGCCTGTTCCAAAGCGTCCGCCCATACCTCATCGAACCGCGCGCCCATCGCCCAGGACAGGCGCGGCCCGAGCAGCGGGAAATAGGTTTCGTTGAAGAAGAAATGCAGGTCCGGGCCCCAGGCCAGGATCATCGATTCCGGGGAATTGAGGACCAGGCTGATCGCCACCCGGAACGCCTCCGGCCACTCCTGCGGTGGCCCCAGGGGGTGGCCGGTCCAGTCCCGCGCCAGGATCAGGCGCGTCGCCTCACCCCCTCCCTCCAGAAAGGCAAGCTGCGGATCGAGCGGGAGCGCGTTCATGGTCATGCTGCTAGCAAGTCGAAACCGGGTTCGCCACCATCGTCCGGCAATTCCCGGCCCCCTTAAAGTTCTTCGCCCGCCAGCGTCGCGGCGGCCTGAATAACCGCCAAATGGGTCAGACCCTGCGGCATGTTGCCCAGATAATGGCCGGTTTTCGGATCGATCATTTCCGCATAGAGCCCGCATCCCCGGCTATCGAGCGCCTCGGTCGCGGCATCGAACGCCTTTTGCGCCGCCTCCGTCTGTCCCAAGATCGCCCGCGCCTCGATCATCCAGAAGGTGCAGGCGAGGAAGCAGCCTTCCTCCTTGTGCATACCGGAATAGCGATAGTGGAAGGCCCCTTCCGCCAGTTCGCGGTCCAGCGCATCCAGCGTCCGCGCCAGCCGATCCTGCCCGTCGAAACGGAACCGCACCGCCAGCGCCAGGCTGGCGTCCAGCGCATCGCTGTCGGGATGCATCAGATAGGCACCGCGCTTCTCCGACCAGCAATGCTCGCCGATCCATTGCTCGATCCGATCGCGCTCGCGCGCCCAGCGGTCGCGGCAGGTCGTCGGGATCTGTCCCTCATCGGCCAGTTCGACCGCGCGGGCCAGCGCCTGCCAGCAACTGATCTTCGACATGGTGTAATGGCGCTCCTCGGGCAATTCCCAGATGCCCGCATCCGGCAGGCGCCAACGATCAGCGCAGCTATCCGCCAGATGCGAAAGCGTTTCCGCGCTGGCTGTGTCCAGGAAATTGCCGCACGCGACGAAGCGGCTCGCCGTCTCGAAGATATCGCCATAGATGCCGTGCTGATGCTGGCCACCCGCCAGATTGCCGACACGCACCGGGCGGGAATGGCGATAACCGCTCACCGCGATCTCGCGTTCGGGCGGCACGGGCTGGCCCTCCAGCGTGTAGCAGACCTGCGGATCGCCTTCGCCCAGCCGCTTGAGCAGCCAGGTGAAGGCGGCCTTGGCCTCGCCATGCGCGCCGATGCGCAGGAAGGCTTTGATCGTGTAGCCCGCGTCGCGGACCCAGGCGTAGCGATAATCGTAATTCTTGGCACCCCCTACCCCCTCGGGCAGCGAGGTGGTCGCCGCCGCCGTGATCGCGCCGGTCGGTGAGTAGAGCAGCAGCTTGAGCGCCAGCGCGTTGCGCAGGATGCGGTCGCGATGCTTCTCCGGCACGGTCAGATTCTGCGACCATTGCCGCCATTCGAAATCGGACAGGTCGATACGGCCGTCGACCTGCTCGATGTCCTGACAGACCAGCGGTTCGTCCTCGCCCGCGATGATCGCGATCCGCGCCCGGTCGCCCGGCCCGACCGCGGCGGTGCCCGTCACCAGCCCGTCCTCGACATGATCGATCGTCACATGCGAGCAGTGGCGGAACACGCCCAGCACCCGGTCGACATGGAAGACATTGTGCCCCCCGGCGGGCGCAAAATAGGGGCTGACCGTGTCGGCGCGGCGACTGAAGCGCAGGGTGATGGCGAAGCGGACATAACCGTCCAACCCCTCGACCCGCCGCGCCAGTTCCGCCCAGGGCAGTCGTCCGGCAGGGCCGCTGTTGATCGACTCGACCAGCTTGGCCCGGCCGCTCGCCGTCGTGAAGATCGTCTCCAGCACATTGCTGCTGGGGCGATAGGCGCGCTCGACGGTGAAGGGCTCGACAGGTGTGATCGAGAAGAGGCCGCCCCGCTCCCCATCGACCAGCCTGTCGAACAGCGGCGCGGAATCCATATTGGGCACGCACCACCAGTCGATCGATCCATCCGCCCCGCTCAGCGCGACGCTGCGCCCGTCTCCCATCGCGGCATAATGTTCGAGATCGAGAAACCCGTCGGCGTCGCGGAGCGGATCGGCATGCTGATCGGGCAGGGTCACGTCGGCACAAGCTCCGCAAATGTCGGGAATGATGCAGGTTAGGTCGTGGAAACTCGTCAGACGCGTTAAATCTCCGTGGGACCTTCCCGGCATTGGCGCGTTGCAGCACCCGAACCGTCATTTGGGAGTATCGGCATGAGCCTGGCATCGGCACTGGGATTCGGCACGAAGAAAATTCGCTACGCCATGGTGGGTGCGGGTGACATCACCCAATCGGCGATGATGCCCGGCATCAGCCACACCGGCAATTCGGAGTTGACCGCGATCGTCACCGGCGACGCCGAGAAGGGCCGCCTGCTCGCCAGGAAATATGGGGTCGAGCATGTCTATTCCTATGACGAGTTCGACAAGCTGCTGACCGCCAATGTCTGCGACGCGATCTATCTGGCGACACCCAATTGGCGTCACGCGGAATTCGCCATCCCCGCGCTCGACGCCGGTATCCATGTGCTGTGCGAAAAGCCGCTGGAGATCTCGGTCGAGAAGGCCCGCACCATCCAGGATGCGGAGCGTCGGTCGAAGGCGAAGCTGATGACTGCCTATCGCCTGCATTTCGAACCCGGCACGCTGGACGCGATCGAGAAGATCCGCAACGGCGAACTGGGCGAACTGGTCGCCTTCACCTCCTGCTTCGGACAGAAGCTGGACCCCGACAATCACCGTGCCAAGCATGGGCTGGAAGCCGGGCCGCTGTTCGACATGGCCCCCTATCCGATCAACGCCATCCGCTATCTCTTCGGCGCCGAGCCGGTCGCGGTTGAGAGCGCCGTCGCCACGCGCCAGCCGAGCGCCGGGCTTGGCGATCTGGACGACACCTTCGCCGTCGTGCTGCGCATGCCCGGCGACAAGCTGGCCAGCTTCACCGTCAGCTATGCGATGAACAATGTCGACAGCCTGATCGTCGCGGGGATGAAGGGTTCGATCCATATGAGCCCGGCCTATGGCTTTCAGGCCGCGATCGAGCACGACGTCACCATCAGCGACAAGCAAAGCCATGAGAAATTCAAGCACACCGACCATTTCGGTGGCGAGATGCGCTATTTCTCCGACTGCATCCTGAACGATCGCGATCCCGAGCCGGATGCGGAAGAGGGCCTGTCGGACCTGCGGGTCATCGAGGGGATCGTGAAGGCGATGCAGACCGGCCAGCGCGTCGAACTGCCCCCCTTCACCCGCACCCGCCGCATCGACACGGCCAGCCAGCGCCAGACCCTGTCGGCGGTCAGCGCCCCCGAACCGGTCAAGGCCAAATCCCCAACCGGCTCGAATTGATCGGTATCAAGCCGATTTCGGCGGAGCGGAACGGCGATATCAATCGTTACGCTCGCGATGACACATGGTGTGTCGGGTTAGGGAGATGACGGTGGAAGATCGGGAAGAGCAGCTCCGGCAGCGGGCCTATGGCATCTGGCAGGCCGAGGGTGAGCCCCATGGGCGCGATCGCGAGCATTGGGAAATGGCCGAACGCGACCTCACCCCCGCCCCGCCCGAAGCGTCCGACACGCCCGAGGTGGTGACCGAGGACGCCCCGAAGCCCGCTCCGTCGCGTCGCAAGAAGGCGGAGGCTGCCGCCATATCCGAACCCTCTTCCGAGGCAGAGCCCGCCGCCAAGCCGAAAGCACGCAAGCCCCGCGCCACCAAGACGGGCTGACCGGATGCCCCGATGGCGATTGGATCGGCCATCGGAGCACGCCCCCATGTTTCCCGCAATCCTGCCGTGTTGCCCTGTCGCATAGTCGTTCGACTTTTGCCGGAGACCTTCCTTGACCGCATTGCCCGACCAGATTTTTCCCGGCTCGCCGCACCCGCTCGGTGCCACCTTCGATGGTGAGGGCGTCAATTTCGCCGTCTTCTCGGCCAATGCCGACCGGATCGAGCTTTGCGTATTCGACCCGCAAGGCAAGCGCGAGTTGAAGCGTTACACGCTGCCCGAATGCACCGATGAGATATGGCATGGCTATCTGCCCGATGTCGGTCCGGGCCTGCTCTACGGCTACCGCGCCCACGGCCCTTACGAGCCGCAGGCCGGTCATCGCTTCAATCCCAACAAGCTGTTGCTCGATCCCTATGCGCGCAAGCTGCATGGCGAGATCAAGTGGACCGACGCGCTGCACGGCTATCAGATCCGGTCCAAGAAAGAGGATCTCAGCTTCGACAAGCGTGATAGCGCCGCCGCCATGCCCAAGGCAGTGGTGGTGGACGATCACTTCGACTGGTCGCGCGACGTGAAGCCCAACACCCCCTGGTCGGAAACCGTCATCTACGAGGCCCATGTGAAGGGCCTGACCAAGCTGATGGAACTGGTCCCCCCGCGCGAGCGCGGCACCTATGCGGGACTCGGCCATCCGGCGGTCATCAAGCATCTGAAGCGGATCGGCGTGACCGCGATCGAACTCCTCCCGATCCACAGCTTCACCCAGGACCGGTTCCTTCAGGAAAAGGCGCTGCGCAATTACTGGGGCTACAACACCCTTGGTTTCTTCGCGCCCGAGCAGGCCTATTTCGCGACCGACACCCAGGATGAACTGCGCCGCGCGGTGCACAAGCTGCACAAGGCGGGGATTGAGGTGATCCTCGACGTCGTCTACAACCATACTTGCGAGGGATCGGAAAAGGGCCCGACCCTGTCCTGGCGCGGGCTGGACAATGCCAGCTATTACCGGCTGGTCCAGGATCAGCCGCGCTATACGATCAACGACACCGGGACCGGCAATACGCTGAACCTGTCCAAGGCGCGGGTGATCCAGATGGTGGCGGACTCGCTGCGCTATTGGGCGACCAGCTTCGGCGTGGACGGTTTCCGCTTCGACCTGGGCCTGACGCTCGGGCGCGAGGTGGACGGCTTCGATCCGGGTTCGGCCTTTTTCGACGTGCTGCGGCAGGACCCGGTGCTGGGGCGGCTGAAGCTGCTGACCGAGCCTTGGGACGTGGGACCGGGCGGCTATCAACTCGGCAATTTCCCGCCCGGCTTCTCCGAGTGGAACGACAAATATCGCGACACGGTGCGCAAATTCTGGCGTGGCGACCCCGGCCAGCGGGGCGAGCTGGCAGCGCGCCTGTCGGGTTCGGGCGACCTGTTCGACCGGCGGGCGCGGCGTCCCTGGGCCAGCCTCAACATGCTCGCCGCGCATGACGGTTTCACGCTCGCGGATACCGTGATGTACGAGGAACGGCATAACGAGGCGAACAAGGAAGACAATCGCGACGGCCATTCGGAAAATTACTCGCGCAACTGGGGCGCGGAAGGGCCGACCGAGGACGAGAGCATCAACGCCGCGCGCGGTCGCGTGATGCGGTCGATGATGACGACCCTCCTCGCCTCGCTGGGCACGCCGATGATCGTGGCGGGCGACGAGTTCGGCCGGACGCAGCAGGGCAACAACAACGCCTATTGCCAGGACAATGAGATCAGCTGGCTCGACTGGAAGGCCGCCGCGTCCGAAGAGGGCGAGGCGATGATCGCCTTCACCGCGCGGCTTGCCGAACTGCGCCGCCGCTATCAGGTGCTGCGTGCGCCGCAATTCCTGTACGGGCAGGATACGCCGGGCCATGGCATCAACGATATCGAATGGTGGGACGAGCGCGGCGAGCAGTTGAGCGCCGAGGATTGGGACAATCCCGAGGGTCGCGCGCTGATGATGCGCCGCGCCGCCGCGACCGAGGACGGCGCGGTGGAGGCGGTATCGCTGCTGCTCAACGCCTCGCCCGATCCGATCACCTTCACCCTGCCCGCGCCCCATGTCTCGCGCACCGTCCTGATCGACAGCGCCAAGCCCGAACAGGGCGAGGTCGAGATCGAGGACAGCTATGAGGTCGGACCGCAGAGCGCGGTCCTGATCACATGGCGGGACGTGGTGTCCGCATGACGCATTGGGGCCCCGAACTGCGCGACGGCGCGGATACCCGGTTCCGCCTCTGGGCGCCGGATCGGAACGCGGTGACACTGGAGATCGACGGCGCGCCATCGGTGCCGATGACCCGCGACGATGAGGGCTGGTTCACCGCCGAGGCCGCCGCCGGACCAGGCAGCCGATACCGCTTCCGGCTGGACGCCGATCTGGCGGTGCCCGATCCCGCTTCACGCCTTCAGTCGGGCGGCGTCCATGGCTGGAGCGTGGTGGTGGACCCAAGCTTCGCCTGGAGCGCGAACGAATGGCAAGGGCGGCCTTGGGAAGAGACGGTGCTGCTGGAGGTTCATGCAGGCACGCTGGGCGGCTTTGCCGGTATCCGCGAGCAACTCTCCGCCATCGCCGCGTCGGGGATCACCGCGATCGAGCTGATGCCAATCAACGCCTTTGGTGGGACCCGCAACTGGGGCTATGACGGCGTCCTGCCCTATGCCGTGGCGGAACCCTATGGCTCACCGGCGGAACTGAAGACGCTGGTCGATACCGCCCATGGCCTGGGGCTCTCCGTCTTCCTCGACGTGGTGTATAATCACTTCGGCCCGGACGGGAATTATCTGAACGCCTATGCCGGGGCCTTCTTCCGTCCCGAGATCGACACCCCCTGGGGCGGCGCGGTGGCGGTGGACGCCGATCCGGTGCATCGGTTCTTCGTCGACAACGCCCTGATGTGGTTGCGCGACTATCGGATCGACGGACTGCGCTTCGATGCGGTCCATGCCATCGCCAATGACGGCTTTCTCGACCGGATGGCGAGCGAGATCCGTGCCGCCCTGCCCGAACGCCATGTGCATCTCGTTCTGGAAAACGAGAAGAACGATGCCGAACGATTGGGGCCGGGCCGCTATGACGCACAATGGAACGACGATTTCCACAATGTCCTGCATGTCCTGCTGACGGGTGAAACCAGTGCCTATTATGGCGATTTCGCCGAACGCCCCGCCGAACGGCTCGCGCGCTGTCTGAAGGAGGGGTTCATCTATCAGGGCGAGGGCTCGCCCAATCATGACGGCACGCCGCGCGGCAAGCCGTCCGGCCATCTGCCGAGCACCGCCTTCGTCGCCTTTCTGCAAAATCACGATCAGGTCGGCAACCGCGCCATGGGCGAGCGGCTGATACACCTGACCGATCGAGACAGGTTGCGCGCGGCGACCGCGCTGCTGTTGCTCGGCCCGCAAATCCCCCTGTTGTTCATGGGCGAGGATGAGGGGAGCGAGAGCCCCTTCCTGTTCTTCACCGACTTTCACGACGAGTTGGCCGATGCGGTGCGCGAAGGTCGCCGTCGTGAATTCGCCAAGTTCGATGCCTTCGCCGATGAGGAAGCGCGCAAGAATATTCCAGATCCCAATGCCGCCGCGACCTTCGAGGCTTCGATCCCCAAGCCCGGCCCCGCCGCCGGGGAATGGCGCGCGCTGTATCGCGAATTGCTGAGCCTGCGCCGGACGCACATCGTCCCCCGCCTGAAAGGCGCGGTCGGGCTGTCGGCGGAAGTGCAGGGCGATGCGGGCGTCAAGGCGCGCTGGCGGATGGCCGATGGTGCGACGCTGACCATCGCGATCGACCTGGGCGACGCGCCGACATTGTCCGAGGGGGAAGAAGGCAATCCGATCTATCGTGAGGGCGACCGCTTCGCCGCCTGGATCGAGACATGAGCGATCTTCACGCCCGCGCCGAAGCGGCCGGACTGTCGCTGCAATGGCAGGATGCCAAGGGAAAGATGCAGACGGTATCCGACGAGGTGCTGACGGCCATTCTCGAACGGCTGGATACCGATACGGGCGAGCCGACCTTCCTGTCCGGGGATGTGGGGCGGGAACTCGCCCTGCCTCAGTGCTGGAAGGCTGGCCCTGCGCTACTGACGCTGGAGACCGGCGAAACCCTCTCAGTCACCTTGGCGGGGGACGGCGAAGACATTCGCCTGCCTGCCCAGACCCTATCGGGCTATCATCGGCTGGAGCAGGACGGACAGCAGATCACGCTCGCCATTGCCCCGCCGCGATGCCCGGCACCGCCAGCCGGGCGCCATTGGGGCAGCGCGGTCCAGATACCGTCCTTGCGCGAAGGCGGCGGTGCTTATGGCGATTTCGCCAGCCTGGCCGAGGCAGCCTCGGCTCTCGGACAAGCCGGAGCCGCCGCACTGGCGATCAGTCCGGTCCATGCGCTTTTCCCGGCGGACGCCAGCCGCTTCAGCCCCTATGCCCCCTCAAGCCGCCTGTTCCGCAACATCTGGCTCGCCCCGGCGGGGGAGCCGGTCGTTCAGGAGGACGAGCTGATCGACTGGGCCAGCGCCGCGCCCGATCGGATGCGGGACTTGCGGCTGGCCTATGACCGGCTTTCCGAAGTCGAGCAGCAGGCGTTCGCCGACTGGCGCGAGCGGGCCGGAGAGAGGCTGGAGGCTCAGGCCCGCTATGACGCGCTCCACGCCTATTTCCACCAGCGGGACCGCGCCGCCGGATGGCCCGATTGGCCGAGCGCCTATCATGATCCGACCGGCGACGCGGTGGCCGCTTTCGCCGCCGAGCACCAAGACGCGATCCGCTTCCATGCATTCGCACAGTGGCATGCCGACCGTGCGTTGCAGACGGCTTCGGATGCCGCGCGTGCGAGCGGCATGGCGATCGGCCTGATCGCCGACCTCGCCATCGGCGTCGCCGGCAACGGGGCCGATGGCTGGAGCCGACCGCAGGATCTGCTGACCGGCCTGTCGATCGGCGCACCGCCCGATCCGCTGGGCCCGAACGGACAGAATTGGGGAATCACTGCCCTCTCCCCCTTCGCGCTGCGCCGACAGGGTTTTGCTCCCTTCATCCAGACGCTTCGTGCCGTCTTCGCCCATGCGGGCGGGGTGCGGATCGATCACGCGCTGGGGCTGTGTCGCCTGTGGGTGGTGCCGGATGGCGCCCCCGCCGATCAGGGTGCCTATCTGGCGATGCCCTTCGCCGACATGCTGCGCATCCTGAAGATTGAGGCTCACCGAGCCAATGACGGGCGCGGGGCGATCGTGATCGGGGAAGATTTAGGCACCGTACCTCCGGGCTTTCGCGATGTGATGGCGGACGCCGGGACGCTGGGGATGCGCGTCCTGCCGTTCGAGCGGGACGAGGATGGCGCCTTCACGCCGCCCGACCGCTGGGACGAACAGGCGATCGCGATGACCGCGACGCACGACATCCCGACCGTCGCGGGATGGTGGCAGGGCCGCGATCTGGAATGGCGCGCCCGGATTGCCGGACATCCAGTTTCATCCGACGACACACAGACCCGTGCGGCCGAACGGACGGCGCTTTGGGCGTGCCTCGGCAAAGGCGAACCCGAGCCGATGGACCCCACTCCCGTCGTGGAGGCAGCCGTGCGCGGCGTGGCTTCGACCCCCTGCCCGCTCGCCATCGTTCCGATCGAGGACCTGTTGGGACTGGACGAGCAACCCAATCTGCCCGGCACCACCAACGAGCATCCCAATTGGCGCCGTCGCCTGCCGGATGAACTGGCCTCCGCTCTCCGTGATCCCGCCGTGTCGCGCCGGATCGCGATCCTCAACGCCCGCTGACCGGCCTCTCGCTCAAAAGGACTGCGCCCATGACCCCGCGCGCGACATACCGCTTTCAGTTTCACAAGGGCTTCCCCTTTGCCGAGGCGGAGGCGCTGATTCCCTATCTCGACCGGCTGGGGATCAGCCATGTCTATGCCTCGCCGATCACCACCGCGGCGGCGGGATCTATGCATGGTTACGACGTGATCGACCCGACCCGGATCAACCCCGAACTGGGCGGCGAAGCGGCATTCCGCAGCCTGTCCGAAGCGGCGCGTCGGCACGGGATGGGCGTCATCATCGATATTGTCCCCAACCATATGGGCGTGGCAGGCGGCGGAAATCGCTGGTGGAACGATGTGCTGGCCCATGGACAGGCCAGCCGCTATGCGCGCTTCTTCGACATCGACTGGTCGCGCAAGCTGGTCCTGCCGATCCTGGGCGAGCCGCTGACCAAGGTGATCGCGGACGGTCAGATCGCCGTCGAGCGTCGTGAGGGACGTGCGGAGATCGTGGCGTATGGCGAACACCGCCTGCCCCTCCGCGACGAGGATCAGGACGCGGCGGAGACCATCGCCCTGCAGGAATTGCTCGACCGGCAGCATTACCGACTGGCGTCATGGCGCGTATCCAATGACGAACTGAATTGGCGGCGCTTTTTCACTATCAACGATCTGGCCGGGCTGCGCGTCGAGGACGATGCGGTTTTCGAGGAAACCCACGCGCTGTATTTCCGCCTGTATGAAGAGGGGCTGATCGACGGCGTTCGGATCGACCATGTCGATGGACTGACCGATCCCATCGGCTATTGTCGGAAACTCCGTGCGCGTTTCGATACCATCGCCCGCGATGACGGCAACCGCGCCTATATCGTGGTGGAGAAGATCCTCGCCGCCGATGAAGCGATGGGCAGCGACTGGGGCGTCGACGGCACCAGTGGCTATGACTTCATGGAAGAGGTCGCCGCGCTGCTCCATGCGCCTGAGGGGACCCGTCCGCTGGGGGAGCTATGGGCCCAGCTGAGCGGTCGTTCGGTCGAATTCGCGCCGGAGGAATTGCAGGCGCGCCAGGACCTGTTGTCCTGGCAGTTCGCGGGGCAGTTGGACCAATGTGTCGCCGCCTTTGCAAAGCTCCTCGCCTCGGTGCCCGAGCTTGAGGGTGCGATCACCCCCGCGATGCTGCGGCGCGCGATCGAGCGCTTGCTTTGGGTCTTTCCCGTCTATCGCACCTATGGCCCCGACGCGCCCGAAACCGATGAACCGATCCGGGCCGAAGTGCGCCAACGGGTCGCCCGCTTCGTGCCGCCGGGGGAAGCTTTCGTGGTGGACCGGATACTGGATTGGCTTTCCGGCGAAGGACCGGGCGACGAAGTCCTTTTGGGTGAAGCGGTACGGCGCTTTCAGCAGCTGTCCGCCCCCATCGCGGCGAAGGCGGTCGAGGACACGGCCTTTTATCGCCATGCCATCCTCCTCTCGCGCAACGATGTCGGGTTCGATGCGGGCCGGTTGAGCCTGTCCGTCGCCGCATTCCATGAACGCATGGCGGGTCGGGCGGAGCGCTTTCCCCATGCCATGCTGACCACGGCGACGCACGACCACAAGCGTGGCGAGGATGTCCGCGCACGGCTCGCGGTGCTCAGCGCGATACCGGATCGATGGCGCGAGCAGGTCAAGCACTGGGAACGACAGACGATGGCTCTATCGGAGGGCGTCGACCCCGCGGACTGGTATATGCTGATCCAGACGCTGGTCGGCGCATGGCCCGAGCCCGACGACCTGGCCGACTTCGCCGAGCGCATCGCCGCCTGGCAGGAAAAGTCGCTGCGCGAGGCGAAGCTCCGTTCTTCCTGGGAAGCCCCGGACAGCGACTATGAAGCCCGGTGCAACGCACTGGCCAAGGCGCTGATCGAAGAGGATGCCGGGGTGGAATTCCGCGACGGGATGATGCGATTGCTGGCCGATATCGCACCGGCGGCGCAGGCCAATAGCCTGGTGCAGGTCGCCTTGCGCTACACGATGCCCGGCATTCCCGATTGCTATCAGGGCACCGAGTTCGCCGATCTGAGCCTGGTCGATCCCGACAATCGTCGTCCCGTCGACTATGCCGCGCGCGAATTGGCGCTGGAAAGCGGGCGCGTTGCAAAGCAGGCGCTGATCGCCGACCTGCTTCGCCTTCGCCGGGCCGATCCCGACCTGTTCACGACCGGCTCCTACCATCCCCTGCCGATCACCGGACATGGACGCGACCGGGCGATCGCCTTCGAGCGGCGACAGGGCGCTACCAGCCTGCTCTGCGTCTTCGGCCTGAGGCTGGCGGCCTTGATGGATGCGGAGGGCCGGATCGACTGGCGCGATACGGAGGTCGCGCTGCCCGAGGGGCCCAAGCGTCTGGCGGAGCTGCTGAACGACGGGCCGGTCTGGTATCAATTGCGTCCGGCCTGACGATGGACGAACTGCCCCCGGACTTCTATGCGCGCGACGTCGACGAGGTCGCGCGCGCGCTGATCGGGGTTACACTGACGGTCGGGGGCGTCGGCGGCCCGATCGTGGAAACCGAGGCCTATGACATGGCCGACCCCGCCTCCCACAGCTTCATCGGTCGGACCGCACGCAACGCGGCGATGTTCGGGCCGCCGGGTCATGCCTATGTCTATCGCATCTATGGCCTTCACCACTGCCTGAACATCGTCTGTGGCACACCGGGCAGCGCCGTGCTGATCCGCGCCATCGAACCGCGTCAGGGCCTGGACGTGATGCAGACCCGGCGCGGTGCGCGGATTGCGCCCCGGCTGCTTTGCGCGGGTCCGGGGCGGCTATGCGCCGCCCTGGCGATCGGCCGCGATCTCGACGGCGTCTCGCTGACGTCGCCGCCTTTCCTTCTGACCCAAGCGTCCGGGCAGCCCGATATCGTCAGCGGTCCCCGCATCGGCATTTCGCAGGCCGTGGACCGGCAACGACGCTATGGCGCGAGGCATTCGCCCTGGCTCAGCCGTCCCTTTCCGAACGAAAGCGCCGCATCGCAACATAGATAAACGCAACTTTCGACCGCAGCGCACAAACTAATTTCCTTGCTCTTGGCCGTATTTCGACACAGCCTCCTGTCATAACAAGAAAAGGGCGAGTCGATGGAGTGGATCAAGGTCCTGGCGGTTGTCGCCATGGTCTATGGAATTTGGGCGGCCTATCGTTCGCTGGGCGCTCCTGTTCGTCATGACGGCGCCCGTTATTTCCGCCAGCCGGACGGTAGTTTCCGCCGGTGGTATGGCGGTCGGCGCTTTACCGCTTCGGAAGTGGGAATGCCCGATCAGGGCTGATTGTCCGCCGGTCAGCTACCGTACACATCCGCCGGGTTAGGGGATGGTCTTTGCGGCCCGATCTTCGGGTCGATCGAGGACTTGGGCCTTCATGTTTGCCAATCCGGGCGTTCCCCTGCCCCTGGTCATCATCGTCATTGCGGTCGTCGCCGCCGGTATCCTGGCGCGGCGGGTGCCGATTTTGCGGGTGGCGATCAGTCTGGTCAGTTGGGTCCTGCTGGCGGGCCTGTTGTTCGTCGTGCTGCAACAGCGGGAGCAGTTCGATCCCTATATCCAGCGTGCGATGCAGATCCTGAACTTGCAGGATCAAAGCGTCGTCGGCGACACGGTGCGCATCCGCATGGCGCCTGACGGGCATTTCTGGGCACGGGTGACGATCGACGGCGTCACCCGCCGGATGCTGGTCGATAGCGGCGCGACCCTGACCGCCTTGTCGACCGACACCGCGCGTGCG
This sequence comes from Sphingomonas sp. 2378, assembly GCF_038084995.1. Taxonomy (NCBI): domain Bacteria; kingdom Pseudomonadati; phylum Pseudomonadota; class Alphaproteobacteria; order Sphingomonadales; family Sphingomonadaceae; genus Sphingomonas; species Sphingomonas sp. 2378. The sequence continues at coordinate 37,786 of NZ_JAXCMJ010000011.1, read as the reverse complement.
GCGGGGCTCCGTCCCGCCGCGCCGGTCTTTCCGGTGGTGCTCAACACCGCGAATGGGATGATCCGCGCACAAACCGCACGCGTCCAGTCGCTGCGCATCGGCACGATCCGCGCCGACAATGTCCCCGTCGTCGTGTCGGCGGCATTCGGCGAGACCGACGTGCTGGGCATGAATTTCCTGTCCCGGCTGAAGAGTTGGCGTGTCGAGGGCTCGACCCTGATCCTGGAGCCCCATCATCCCCAGCCGCCGGCGGAGCCCTCATGACGCGTCGGCGGAAAGCTGATAGAGATCAACGTATTTGACGCTCTTGCCGATTGACTTGATGATGTAGCTTTTTCATGCCCGAACCCATGACCACTCCCCTGTCGCGCATGCTGTCGCTCCCGCCGCAGCTCGACCGATATGTTGCCCAGGCCCTGGACGCGGGCGACTTTCCCGATGAGCAGGCCCTGCTGCGCGCCGCGATCGAGCGGCTGCGTATGGAAAGCGGCCCCGTCGATCCTAAGAGCTGGCTGATCGGGGGCGGCGAATGTGGGCAGCGCGTGCGCGACCATGACTGGTCGGCGACGCCGCTCGGCCCGATCTGCGGATGGCCGGGCGAGTTGCGCACCACGGTCGCCAATATCGTCCATTCGCCGATCGCCAAGGTTCTGATGTGGGGCGATGCCCATGTCATGATCTACAACGACGCCTATCGTGCGATCGTGGGCCCGCGCCATCCTGCCGCCTTTGGCGGACTGGTGCCGGATGTCTGGCCCGAAATCTGGGACTGGAACCAGTCCATTCTGGACCGCGGCTTTCAGGGTGAGGACGTCGCCTATCGCGACCAGACCCTGATCGTCACGCGCGCGGGCGTCCAGGAAGAGGTGGTGTTCGACCTCTATTACACCCCGGTCTATGTCGAGCGGAATTCGGTCGGCGGCGTGATGTGCACCGTCGTCGAGAATACCGGGCGGGTCGCGGCGGAGCGCCGCCTGGCCGAGAGCGAGGCGGAGTTGCGGGTCATCACCGATTCGCTTCCGATGCTGGTCGCCTTTGTCGACCGGGATCAGTGCTACCGTTTCGCCAACGACTATTACCGCGATTTCCTCGGCGTCGATCCCGATGCGATGATCGGGACCCGGATCGCCGATGTCCTGACCGAAGAGGATTATGCCGAGCGCCTGCCCCTGATCGAGCGCGCGCTGGCGGGCGAAGAGGTGGTGGCCGACGTCCATATCCACCACCGGGACGGCAGCCGTCGCCGGGCCGAGACCCGCTATCTCCCCCGCCGCGACGCGGATGGCAGCGTGGTCGGCTTCCATATCCTGGTGTTCGACGTCGATGAGCGGATGCGCCATGCCGACGCGATAGAGCGGAGCAATCGCCGCTTCCGCGCCGCGATGGACGCGGTGCACGGCGTGCTGTGGACCAACACCGCGGATGGCCGGATGGTCGGCGAGCAGCCCGGCTGGGCGGCGATCACGGGCCAGACACTTGAGGAATATCAGGGTTTCGGCTGGGCGAACGCGGTGCATCCCGATGACGCCGCCGCCACCGTCGCCGCCTGGAACGAGGCGGTCGCCGCCAAGGGCCAGTTCATCCATGAACATCGTGTCCGCCGTCACGACGGCGTCTGGCGCACCTATGCCATCCGCGCTCTGCCGATCATCGGCGCGGACGGCGAACTGATCGAGTGGGTCGGGGTCCATACCGACATCACCGAACAGCGCGCCGCCGAACAGGCCCTGCGCGATCAGGCGAATGTGCTCGCGCGCCAGGTCCATCACCGCGAACGCGCCGAGGCGCAACTCCGCCAGCTCAACGAGACGCTGGAGAGCCGCGTCATCGAGGAGATCGCCGAGCGACGCCAGGCCGAGATGAAGCTCGCCCAGGCGCAGAAGATGGAGACGATCGGCAAGCTGACCGGCGGTGTCGCCCACGACTTCAACAACCTGCTTCAGGTCGTGTCGGGCAATCTCCAGTTGCTCGGCAAGGACGTGGCGGGCAACGACCGCGCCGAACAGCGCGTCGCCAATGCCATGGCGGGCGTCTCTCGCGGGTCGAAGCTCGCGGCGCAGTTGCTCGCCTTCGGCCGTCGCCAGGCGCTGGAGCCCAAGGTCGTCAACGTCACCCGCTTCGTTCAAGGGATGGACGACATGCTCCGCCGTGCGATCGGCGAGGGTGTCGAAATCGAGACGATCGTCGGTGGCGGTCTGTGGAACACCTTCATCGATCCCAACCAGATCGAGAATGCGCTGCTGAACCTGGCAATCAACGCGCGCGACGCGATGAATGGCCAGGGCAAGCTGACCATCGAGTTGAGCAACGCCCATCTCGACGACGATTATGCGCGCACCCATGACGAGGTGACGCCGGGCCAATATGTGATGCTCGCCGTGTCCGACACCGGCAGCGGTATGTCGGAAGAGATCATCCAGAAGGTCTTCGAGCCCTTTTTCTCGACCAAGAGCGAAGGCAAGGGATCGGGCCTCGGGCTGTCGATGGTCTATGGCTTCGTCAAACAGTCGGGCGGCCATGTGAAGATCTATTCCGAGATCGGCCATGGCACGACGATCAAGCTCTATCTGCCCCGTGCGATGGAGGCCGAGGATGTCGAGGTCGCGGTCGATACCGGCCCGATCACCGGCGGCTCCGAAACGGTTCTGGTCGTCGAGGACGATGCCGAGGTGCGCGGGACCGTGGTCGAGTTGCTGTCGGACCTGGGCTACCGCGTGCTGAAGGCGGTGGATGCGCAAAGCGCGCTCAACGTCATCGAAAGCGGCATTCCGATCGACATCCTCTTCACCGATGTCGTCATGCCCGGCACGCTGAAAAGCCCCGAACTCGCCCGCAAGGCGCGCGAGCGGCTGCCCGATATCGCGGTCCTCTTCACCTCGGGTTACACCGAGAATTCGATCGTCCATGGCGGGCGGCTGGACAAGGGCGTCGAGCTTTTGTCCAAGCCCTATACCCGTGAGGCGCTGGCGCGGAAATTCCGCCATGTGCTCGCCAATCAGCGGCAGCGGCGCATGGCGGTATCCGGCGCGCCGCGGGACTTGCCCGGGCGGGATGCCAAGGCGACGGACGAACCGACGCCGCGACCGCTGCATGACGGGCGAACGATCCTTTTGGTGGAGGATGACGATCTGATCCGCGCCAACACGGCGGAAACATTGCAGGAAGCAGGCTTCGTCGTCGTCCACGCGGTGACGGCGGAAGAGGCGATGACGGCGCTGCAAACCGCGCAGATCGACGTGCTGGTGACCGACCTGAACCTGCCGGGCGAATCGGGCATCGAACTCGCCAAGCGTTCGCGGCAGCTTCGCCCGAGCCTGTCGGTCGTCTTCGCGACGGGGGATGGCGGTATGGCGGCGGAGGCGGCGGACATGAACGCCGCGCTGCTGACCAAGCCCTATACGGCGGATCGGCTGATCGCCGCGATCCGTGGTCAGCTTGAAATTATGGAGCAGGCGACCCGGGCTTGATCCGGGCCGCCTACCCCTTTTCGGTCGGGCTCATGCCGGAGGGGGGCGGCAGAGGAACCCTTGCGAAACCGTGTGTCGGTTAACGGGCCTTCCAGCCCTCGATAGCGGCGAAGGTGATGATCACCGCCAGCACCAGCAGAGCACCCTGCAATTCCAGTGCGGTCAAATCGAACTCCATCGTCATCGGCTATCTCCCGAGTGATGTCCAAACCCCAGTGTCCGGATGGCTCTCCCCCTGGGGAGAGCACGAACGCACACCAATTCGGCGAGGAGGATGATCCGACGCTCGGTCGCGGCGGCATCCTGCCTCTGCGATCAGTAAATACGCTTTGAGTTTTGCTGTCGTGCAGCGAAAACGTGACAAATCATGTCCGGCAATGCGGAAGGCGAATTTCAGCGCAAAGCCCGCCTTCCGCACGGTTGGCGAGGGTCAGCACACCGCCTTCCGCCGCGACCACCCGCGCGACGATCGACAGGCCTAGGCCGAAACCCACCGTATCGCGCCGCCGCGCGGTATCCAGCCGGACGAACGGCTCCAGCACCAGCTCCAGCGATTCCTCCGGGATACCCGGCCCGTCATCTTCGACCCGGATACGGACATCGTCGCCCGGATCGGTCCGCAGCGTGATGATCGCATGTTCGCCGTAATGCAGCGCATTTTCGACCAGATTGGTGAGCGCGCGCTTCATGCCGAAGCGGCGCAGGCGGCAATCGAAATGGTCGGGCCCGACATAGCGGACGTCCCGACCGTGATCGGCGGCATCGTCGGCCAGATTGGCGCAGAGGATCGCCAGGTCGGTCAGTTCGGGTTGCTCGGCATCGCCCTCGCCGCCCAGAAACGCCATGAGGGAGGAAACCATCGCCTCCATCTCCTCGATATCCCTGCCGATCGCCTCGCGCACGTCATCGTCGCGAATGGCATCGGCGCGCAGCCTGAGCCGGGCGAGCGGGGTGCGCAGGTCGTGGCCGACCGCCGCCAGCGCCCTTGTCCGCTCTTCGATCAACCGGCCGATGCGCGCCTGCATCCGGTTGAAGGCGCGAGTCACATGACGCACCTCGCCCGGCCCGCGTTCGGGGACGAGCAACGCGGCCCCCTTTCCGCCGCCCTGCCCGCGCCCCAACGTATCGGCGGCGCGGGCGAGTGTCCTCAGCGGATGCAGGATGCGTCCGATCAGCGCCCCGCTCAGCAGCATCAGCGCGATCGCCGGGATCAACGCGAGCAGCACGCGCCCGAGCGCCAGGTCGAGCGTGCGGACCCCCTCGCGCATCCGGAAGCTCAACAGAGACCCGTCGTCCAGCCGCAAATCCCCCGACACCACCGAAGTCCGCCCCGGCGAGGTCAGCCGAAGATGAATGTCCGTCGCCGCCAGCGAAGGCTCCCAATCGACGATCTGGCGACGCATGCTGTCCATCGCGGGCGCGATGGTGGGTCGGGGCGGTGCCACCGACGACCAACTGACGATATAGCGGTCGGTGGTCAGTTCCTCCGCCACTTCGGGCCGCTCGATGGCGGGCCGCTCGTTCAGGACGCGGCGCGCGACGATCAGATGCTCGGCCAGTCGCCGCGCCTCGTCATCGCGGACCGAGACATGGCTGGCCCGCTCGTAGAGATAGGTGGAGACCGCGAACTCGATCGTCACCGCCAGCAGCAGGATCGCGACGATCCGGCCGAGCAGGCCGACCGAGGGACGGATCACCGTCGTTCCACCGGCACGTTGAGCATATAGCCGACGCCGCGTACGGTGACGATCGGCGCGGCGCCCCCGGCCCCCGACAATTTGCGGCGCAGGCGGCTGACCAGCACGTCGATGCTGCGGTCCGAACTATCACCGATCCGCGCCCGCGACAGCTCGATCAGGCGCTCACGTGCGACGACCCGCTGCGCATTGTCGAGAAAGGCGACCAGCAGATCGAACTCCGCGCCGGTCAACTCCACCTGCGCGCCCGATGGCGACATCAGCTCGCGACGCGGCAGATTGGCGGTCCAGCCGTCGAAACCCAATATGCCCGCTTCCCGTTCGCCCGGCGCGTTCTCCAGCCCGCCGCGACGCAGCACGGCACGGATCCGCGCCACCAGTTCGCGCGTGCCGAACGGCTTGGCCAGGTAATCGTCCGCACCCAGTTCCAGACCGACGACCCGGTCGACCTCGCTGCCCTTGGCGCTGATGAAGATGATCGGGACCGCCTTCTTCTGACGAATCTGGCGGCACAGATCGATGCCGCTGGTGCCGGGCAGCATGATGTCGAGCAGGATCAGGTCGATCTGCCCGACCTCCAGCGCCTGCCACATCTCGGGCGCGGCATTGGCCAGCTTGACGGCGAAACCATTCTCCTGAAGCGCGCGGGCGGTCAGGGTGCGGAGGGCGGGATCGTCCTCGACGATCAGGATGGTGGGCGGGGTCACCCCGCTTGGCTAGGCAGGTGCGCCGCCCACGTCAACGACCGCATCGGCCTGATTCCCGTCAAGACGCTGCAAATGCGTGGCATATCGTGCCGCGCGCGCGGCATATCCATTGGCGGACAGCCGCAGCCCGGCGATCTGCTCCGGCTCCAGCGCGCGGACGGCGCGGGCGGGCACGCCGACGATCAGGCTGCCGGGCGGAAACACCTTCCCCTCGGTCACCAGCGCCCCCGCCCCGACCAGCGATCCGGCGCCGATCACCGCATCGTTCAGAACCGTCGCGCCCATGCCGATCAGGCATCCATCCTCGACGGTGCAGCCATGCAGGATCGCCTTGTGCCCAATGGTGCAGTCCGCCCCGATGGTCAGCGGGCTGCCGGGATCGGAGTGAAGTACCGCCCCATCCTGCACATTGCTGCGCGCCCCGACACGGATCGGGCCGTTATCGGCACGCAACACCGCGCCGAACCAGAGGCTGACCTGTTCCTCCAGGATCGCCTGGCCCACCACATCGGCGGACGGGGCGATCCAGGCGGAGGGATGGACGACCGGGCGATGCTCGCCCATGGCATAAAGCGGCATTCAGCCATTCTCCTGCTGTTTGGCCCGCCGACGATAGAGGTGGAGCAGCGGCTCGGTATAGCCATTGGGTTGCGAGATCCCCTCGAAGATCAGCGCGCGAGCCGCCGGCAGGGCCAGCCCGTCGCCGCCCGACCCGGTCATCGGGCGATAGGCCGGGTCGCCCCGATTCTGTGCATCGACCTTAGCCGCCATGCGCGCCAGCGCCGCCTCCACCTGGTCATCGGTGACGATACCGTGATGCAGCCAGTTGGCGATATGCTGTGACGAAATGCGCAATGTCGCGCGGTCTTCCATCAGGCCGATATCGTGCAGGTCGGGCACCTTGGAACAGCCCACCCCCTGATCGATCCAGCGGACGACATAGCCGAGCAGCCCTTGGGCGTTATTGTCCAGTTCGTCGGCGATCTCTTCCGCCGTCCAGTCCGGCTGGACCGCGACCGGCGGGGTCAGCAGGCGTTCGAGCGCCGCCACCGGCTCGTTTGCCCGTTCCGCCTGGCGAGCGGCGAGGTCGACACGGTGATAATGGGTCGCGTGCAACGTCGCGGCGGTGGGCGACGGAACCCATGCGGTCGTCGCGCCCGAGCGTGGATGTGCGATCTTCTGCGCCAGCATGTCCGCCATCCGGTCGGGCGCGGCCCACATGCCCTTGCCGATCTGCGCCCGCCCCGCAAAGCCGCAGGCCAGGCCGATCTGGACATTGCGATCCTCATAGGCCGCGATCCACCGCGTCTCCTTCATCGCGCCCTTGCGGAGCATCGGCCCGGCGTGCATCGCACTGTGGATCTCATCCCCGGTCCGGTCGAGAAAGCCCGTGTTGATGAAGACGATCCGGTGCCGCACGGCATGGATACAGGCGGCGAGATTGGCCGAAGTCCGGCGCTCCTCGTCCATCACGCCGATCTTGATCCGGTGCCGCGCCAGGCCCAGCATGTCCTCGACCGCGTCGAACAAGCGGTCGGCGAAGGCGGCCTCGTCCGGTCCGTGCATCTTGGGCTTGACGATATAGATCGAACCGAAGCGACCGTTGCGCCGAGGCTCTCCGTTCAAGCCGTCGCGCATCGCGATCAGGCTGGTGACGACGGCGTCGATGATCCCCTCCGGCGCCTCGCTGCCGTCCGGCAGGTAGACCGCGGGGGTCGTCATCAGGTGACCGACATTGCGGACGAACAACAGGCTGCGCCCCGGCAGTGTGAAGGACGATCCGTCGGGTGCCCGATAGGACCGATCGGCGTTCAGCGTCCGGGTCAGCATTCGGCCACCCTTGTCGACTTGCGCGGTCAGGCTGCCGTCGATCAGCCCGAGCCAATTGGCATAGCCAGCGACCTTGTCCGCCGCATCGACCGCCGCGACCGAATCTTCCAGATCGCAAATGGTGGTCAGTGCGGACTCCAGCACGATATCGGCGATGCCCGCCGGGTCGGTGCGACCGATGGGGTGCGACGGATCGACGATGATCTCGATATGCAGACCATGATGGCGGAACAGCCAACCCTTCTCGCTGCGACCACGATATTGGGTGGGATCACGAAGCCGGACGGTCGCCGTCTCCAGGTCGGTCACGCCGTCCCATCCGCCCTCGATCGGAAGCGCCTCGTCCAGAAAGGCGCGTGCCCAGCCGATGACGTCCGCGCCGCGTTCCGGGTCATAGCCCGCCTTATCCGAGGGCGGTGCCAGGGCGTCCGTGCCATAAAGGGCATCGTAAAGGCTGCCCCAACGCGCATTGGCCGCATTGAGCAGGAAACGGGCGTTCAACATCGGCACGACGAGTTGCGGCCCCGCCAAACTGGCGACCTCTTCCTCGACGCCTTCCGGCGAGATCAAGAAGCGTTCGGGTTCGGGCACGAGATAGCCGATCTCGCTCAGGAAGCGCCGCTGTTCTGCGCCATTGACCGAGCCGCCTTGGCGGTACCAGTCATCGATCTTCGCCTGCAACGCGTCCCGGCGACGCAAGAGCGCGGCGTTTTCCAGCGTGAAACGGTTCAGGATTTCCGCAAGCCCGGCCCAGAAACGTTGCGGATCGACGCCGCTCCCCGGAAGCGCGCGCTCCTCCAGGAACCGGACGAGCTCGGGAGCGACGGACAGGCCGTGGCGATCGATCATGCTGCTTTCCTCAACCATGTCCCAACTCCGTTGCGATGGGGCCATGATAGGGTATCGCCATTCCTCCCGGTAGTCGGCATAATCGAAGCGATGTCGATCGCAGGAGGAACGAATGGACCCCGACATCGCGCTGTTCGTGGATGTGGTGCGCGAGGGCAGCCTTGCGGCGGCGGCACGGGTCTGGCGGCTATCGCCCGCCATGGTGTCGAAGCGGATCGCACGACTGGAGGCCCGGTTCGGAGTCCGCCTGCTCCACCGCACGACGCGCCGGCTGGCACTGACGCAAAGCGGGGCCGCCTTCCATGCCGAGGTCGCGCCGCTGATCGCCGGGCTTCGCACCGCGCAGGATCGCATGGCGCAGGCCGCATCCGAACCGGCAGGGCCGCTTCATGTCACCGCGCCGACCTCCTTCGGTCGCCTCTGGATCGCCCCCTATCTACCTGCGTTCCTGGAACGGCATCCCGCCGTGCGGTTGCGGATCGACCTGACCGATGATTTCGTGGACGTGATCGGTGGGCGGATCGACATCGCCTTTCGTATCACGGCGACACCGCCCAGCGGGGTCGCGGCGCACCGGCTGACCGTCAACCGCCGCATCCTGTGCGCCAGTCCGGCCTATCTGGAACGCGCCGGAGCCCCGGAAAACATCGAGGATCTGGCGGCGCATCGCCTGCTCGCCGCGTCCGGGCAACTCCCCTGGCGGTTGGCGGGCGTGACCGTGACGGGGGAGAGCTGGATCGAGACGAACTCCAGCGAGGTCGTGCGCGAACTGGCGCTGGCGGGGGCCGGGATCGCGCTGCGGTCCTTGTGGGACGTGTCCGATGCCTTGGCCGATGGGCGGCTGGTCCGAATCCTTCCCCGACACGAGGGCGCGGCGTCGGTGGCCCTATGGGCGCTCCATGCGAATGTCGGCACGCCCGCCGCCGTGCCCGCATTGATTGCGCACCTGACCGAATGCTGGCGGGACACCGCGTGGATGACATGACGTCCGCGTCATTTTCCCGTGCATCGCCCCGCATCCGCCTCTAGGCAGGGCGAAAGGATCGATAGGGAGTAATGGGTCGATGGCAGGGGGTCTGGTCGCATTGCTGGACGACGTGGCGGCGATCGCCAAGCTGGCGGCGGCATCGCTCGACGATGTCGCGGGGGCCTCCGCGCGCGCCGGTGCCAAGGCGGCGGGCGTCGTCATCGACGATACCGCCGTCACGCCGCGCTATGTCGTCGGTCTGGCGCCACAGCGGGAATTGCCGATCATCGGCAAGATCGCGCTCGGGTCGCTGCGCAACAAGCTGCTGTTCCTGCTGCCCGCCGCCTTGCTGCTCAGCGCCTTCGCGCCATGGGCGATCACCCCGATCCTGATGGCGGGCGGCGCGTTCCTGTGCTTCGAGGCGAGCGAGAAGATCGTCGAAAGCCTGATGGGCGGCCATGCCGAAGCCGAAGAGGCCGCCACCGTCGACGCCAAGACGCTGGAGGATCGCCAGGTCTCGGGTGCGATCCGCACCGACCTGATCCTGTCGGCGGAGATCATGGCGATCGCCCTGTCGGAACTGCCCGACCTGTCGATCGGGACGCAGGCGATCGCGCTGGCTCTGGTCGGGATCGCGATCACGGTCGGCGTCTATGGCCTGGTCGCCGCCATCGTGAAGATGGACGATATCGGCCTTCACCTCGCGCAGCGGCAGAGCCCCGCCGCGCAGACGATCGGTCGCGGACTGGTCAAGGCGATGCCGGTGGTGCTCCGCGTGCTGGCGGTCGTCGGTACCGCCGCGATGGTCTGGGTCGGCGGCGGGATCATCGTGCACGGCATGGAGGAGTTCGGCTTCACCACCCTTCCCCACCTGATCCACGACACGGCGCACCATGTCGGCGAGGCCGTGCCCGTCGCCGGATCGGCTGTGGCCTGGGTCGTCGGCGCGATCGGTTCGGCGATCATCGGCCTGATCGTCGGTGGGGTGATCGTGGGCGTGCTCCACCTGATCCCCCGCAAGGCCGCACACTAAAACCGATCGACGTACGTGTTATTCCTACTTCCCCCTCCCCTCGATGAGGGGCGAAGGGAAAAGAAGGGCATAGGCGAATGTGAATTGGCCCCCGGTCCAGTCAGGCACCGCGCACTCCCTCTGCCTCCATCAGGCCGGGAGCCAGCATCCGTCCGACGACGCAAACCGTTTTACCGACATGATCGACCGGCACGCGCGGCAGTCGCAATTCCAGCTCCCCGCCGCTGTCGCATTGCAGGATGAAGGCGCCGTGGCGGCGGAGCAGACGACCGGTGAAGGTTCGCTCTGACGGGAAGAGGTCGTTATCCATCACCCTCGGCAATCGCCGACTCCCGCGCCCGGTTCCCGCACGATCACGACGCCCGCCCTACCCGGTCGCGACCCTCGCCCTTGGCACGGTAGAGCGCATGGTCGGCGCGGCGGATCATCGTCTCGACATCCTCGCCGTTGCGCCACTGCGCCACGCCCGCGCTGAAGGTGACGGGGATCGCGCGGTCGTCGACGATGATGGGCCGCTCCGCCACGTCCCTGCGTAACCGCTCGACAATGGCCGACGCGGCATCGAGCGAGGCGGCGGGAAAGAGGATCGCGATCTCCTCTCCGCCATAACGCGCGATGCGGTCCGCGCTCCGAACGCCGTGACGCAGGCGGGTGGCGATCTCGATCAGCACCTCGTCCCCCGCGCCATGCCCATATCGGTCGTTGATCCGCTTGAAATGGTCGAGGTCGAGCAGCGCGAAGGCGAAGTCGCCGCCCTCGCGAACCGCACGCTCCCGCTCCGCGTCGATCGCGGTCATCAGGGTTCGCCGGTTGGCCAGCCCGGTCAGCGGATCGGTGCTCGCCAACCGGTCGAGTTGCGCGTTGGCGGCGCGCAGCGCGCCGGTCCGCTCCTCGACCATCGCCTCCAACATGCGGGCCCGGCGTCGGATCACGGCGGTCACGAACCAGATGACCACGCCCAGCGACAGGATCACCAGAAGGGCAAGCCCGGCCCGCGCCGGCCAGGCCTCGTACCATTCGGGCTCCACGATCACACGGATGCGACGGGTCATGGTCCGCGCGTTCAGGCCCGGCACCGACGCCCGCAATTCCAGTTCATAGCGGCCGGCAGGCAGATTGGTGTAGGTCGCGCTGGCGGGGGTGCCGGAGGGCACGCCCATCCATTGCCGGTCGAACCCGTACAGGCGATAGCCGTATCGGATTTCCTCCGGCGCGGCATAATCGGTCAGCGCGAAGCCGATGCGTACCGTCCGCTCGTCCCCGTTCAAACGCAGGGCGAAATCCGACGAAACCGGATCGACCGGCAGCGGACGCCCGTCCACCTCGGCGCCGCCGACGATCAGTTGCGCGGTATCGGCATGGGCCTTCTGCTCCAGCAAAAGGTCGGGCTGGAGCACCAGCAATCCCTCGGGCGATCCGAACAGCAGCGATCCGTCCGCCGTTCGCGCAGCAGCCCGCTGGTTGAAGGCACTCATGGTCAGGCCGTCGCGACGGCTCATCACGCGGACGCGGCGGCCGGTCGGATCGATCAGCGATATCCCACCGGTGCTCGCAGCCCATAGGCGATGGCGGCGATCCATGACGAGCGAGGCGACATTGTCCCCCGCAAGACCCTGTGCCTCGGCGATCGCCCGGAACCGCCAGCCGCCGGGTGCCGCCTGGCCATATCCCACGCCGCCATAGGTTCCGACCCATATGTCCCGACCGGACGGGACGATCGAGCCCGCATAGTCCTGCGGCAGGCTGGTCGGGTTCCCCGCCCGGCTGGCAAAATTGGTGAAGCGTCTGGTCCGCAGGTCGAGCCGACCGATACCGCCCGGCGTCGCGACCAGTGCCGTCCGATCCGGCTGGACGACGATGTTGATCACCTCGTTGTTCGGCAGGCTGTGGGGGTCGGCGATGTCGTGCTGGAAATGCCGAACAGCGCCATCGGCACGACGGCGGACGAACAGGCCTTTATAGGTGCCCACCAAGAGGGCATCCGGCGTCTCGGCCAGCGAGATCACGGGCAGGTCGCCCAACCCCGACACCGTGACCGGGCGTTGCCTCAGGTCCTCGGGATCGATCGCCACGACGCCGCGTGCGCCGACCAGGATCGTCCCGTCATCCGATTCCAGCAGCGCCTTGATATCCTGACCGGCGTGGCGGCCCTCCAGATTGACCCGGCGCACCCGCCCCGCCGTGCGATCGAGCCGGTCGACCGCGCCCTTGCTCAGCCCCAGCCAGATTCGGTCTCGGCGATCGACCATGATCCCGCGAACATTGTCGTCCGACAGCGACATGCGCGGATCGGGCATCGCCGATCCGATGCGCAGAACCCCGCCGCCCGGCCCCGAGGTGCGCGCGGCCCCCAATTCGGTCGCGGCCCAGATTCCGCCCGCTCCGTCCTGCGCCAGCGAGCGAACCGTATCCCCCACCAACGACAGCGGATTGGCCGCCAGATGACGGATCGGCCAGGCCGCAAAGCCGCGCGAGGGGTCGATGAGGACGATCCCCAACCCGTCGGTGCCCACCCATATCCGCCCCCGCGCATCCTGTATCAACGCCCGAATGGTCCGGTGGCCGATCAGAGCCGACGCGCCGTCCAGCCCTGGCAGCGCACGAAACGGCTCCTGCCCGTTCGACAGATAAAGCCCGTCCGCACCTGTCCCGATCCACAGCCGTCCCTCCCGGTCACGCAGGATCGACCAGACGTCGCTGCTGCCGCGATCGCCGCCCAGTTCGACCAGCGTGAAACGACCCGTACCGGGGTGCCGGACCCACAAGCCCTCCTCGCACCCGACCCATAGGGTCCCATCCGAATCGCGAAGGATGGAGAAGGACCCCAGCGGGCGACCGTCCGTCGCGTGGATCGCCTGTTCGGCCATAGGGTCGATAGCGTCGGCACGGCGTACATAATGATGCACGCCACCGTCCGAACTCAGATAGGCACCCCCCTGCCCGTCGGGCGTGAAGCCATAGATACGGGTACCGATCCGTCCCCGCATCGCCTTCAAACGGATGAACCGACCGGTTCGCGGGTCGTAACGCGCCGTACCACCGACATTGGTACCGACGAGTATGCTGCCGTCGGGAAGCGCGAGTAGCGAGCGGACATAATTGTCCGGTAGCGAATAGGAATCGGACAGGCGCTGCTTGAAACGGCGGACCCGCTGGCCGTCATAGCGGACCAGCCCGCCACGCGTGCCGATCCACATGGTGCCGTCCGGCGCGCGCGCGATGGTGGTCGCCGTGATGTGCGGAAGCCCGGTATCGCCGCCCAGCCGCGTGAAGGCGGCCCATTGCCACTTCTCCCACGCATTTACACCGGCCGCGCCCGCCGATGGCAGGAGGGCCAGGAGGAACAGGGCGGCGGCACCGAAAGATCGAACGCGGTTCAAGGGGTTAGTCCAGGTCTTTTTTTGACATATGACAAGTTGAAAGGACGTTAACCCTGTTGCGGCGGTCCGCAATGAATTTAACCTATGGGCCGTGTTCTGGGTCTTGACCTAAGCGCATTGTTCCTGTTTCGTTTCGCGGCGCGCAGGAGGCGAGCAGCAGGACGATATGGGCTCCCCACTGCCATCCCATTCCCCCGACACCGATCCGTCAGCGATCGGGCACGGACGCAAGATCATCCATGTCGACATGGACGCCTTCTATGCCTCGGTCGAACAGCGTGACGATCCGGCGTTGCGGGGCAAGCCCGTGGCGGTGGGCGGATCGCGGGCGCGGGGCGTCGTCGCGGCGGCGAGTTACGAGGCGCGCGCCTTTGGCGTGCGCTCCGCCATGCCATCGGTCACGGCGTTGCGGCGGTGCCCGGAACTGGTGTTCGTGCCGCCCCGGTTCGAGGTCTATCGCGAGGTCTCCGGCCAGATCCGGGCGATCTTCGCGCGCTATACCGAATGGATCGAGCCGCTATCGCTGGACGAGGCCTATCTGGACGTGACCGAGGATCGCGCCGGACTGGGCTCGGCAACGGCGATCGCCAATGCGATCCGCGCCGCGATCCTGGCCGAAACCGGGCTGACCGCATCGGCGGGGGTCAGCTATAACAAGTTCATCGCCAAGCTCGCCTCGGACCAGAACAAGCCGAACGGCATCTGTGTCATCCCGCCATCGCATGGCGAGTCCTTCGTCGCGGGGCTGCCGGTCAAACGCTTCCACGGGGTCGGACCGGTCACGGCGCGCAAGATGGAGGCCCTGGGCATACTGACCGGCCAGGACCTGCGCGACAGGCCCCTGGAGTTCCTGCAACGCCATTTCGGCAGCTATGCCGATTATCTGTTCGGCGCCGCGCGCGGGATCGATCATCGCCCCGTCCGTGCCCATCGCATCGCCAAATCGGTCGGTGCGGAGCGGACGTTCGAGAATGACCTGAGCGACCGCGACGCCCTTCACGCCGCGCTCGACCGGGTGGTTGACGCCGCCTGGACCCGGATCGAGCGGAGCGGCGCCGCGGGGCGGACCGTCACGCTGAAGCTGCGGCATAGCGATTTCCGCACCATCACGCGCGCCCGCTCGACGGGACAACCCATCATGGACCGCGCGCTCTTCGCCGCCATGGGTCGCGAATTGCTCGATCAGCAATTGCCGGTCGCGGGTGGCGTCCGACTTCTCGGGCTGACCCTGTCGGGGCTTCATCATAGGGAAGAGGACGACACGACGCCGCCGATCCAACCCGAACTGCCTCTCTGATCAGGCGGCCAGCCCGGCCTTCTCCCGGTCGCTTCCATCCAGGTCGAGTGTCAGGATCGCCACCGCCCCCGTGCCGCGGCCGGCGCTGCGAAGTTCCAGCGTGCCGCCCATCGCCGCCATCGAATTGGCGCACCAATGAAGGCCGAGGCCGCCTGACTTGTCGGTACGGGTCGAAAATCCGGGCAGGAAAAGCTGCGTCACCATGCCCGGCTCGAACCCCTCGCCGTCATCGATGATCCGTGTCGCGATCCGACCACCGACGGGGGGCAGTATCTCGACCAGGATCGAGCCATACCCCCGCCCGGTCGCCACGATCGCGTCGACCGCGTTGGACAGCAGATTGCCGATCACCTGGCTCAGGATCACCCGATTGGCCAGGACATAGGCGGAATGGGCAGGAAAGGTGAAGCCGATCGACACCGACTGGGCATAGCGGGCGATCGTCGCGTTGCGCGCGATGATGTCGGTGATGTCGCAGCGCTCCCGTCCGGGCCGCTCATGGGCACGGGCCTGTTGCGCGCCGATGATTTCCAGCGTCTGGCGCATCGCGTCGCGCCCCAACTCCAACTGCCCGCGAACGGCGTCCCGCGCCATGGCCTCGGCGTCCAGCGCCGTTCGGAGGAAGGACACCAGCTTCGCCCGCCGCTCCGGCGCGATATCGTCCCGCGCCAGTTCGGCCAGCGCCCTGTCCATCAAGATCCGGTCACCCCGATCCTCCGGCACCAGCCCGACGCTCAGGATGGTGCCGAGCGGGGCCAGCGCGTTGCGGACGTTGTGGAGCACCGCGACCGCGCTTTCGGATCGTCCGAGCGCGAAGCTCTGGATTTCATTCTGTTCGCGCAAATCCTTCAACTGGCTGAGCATCGCGTTGAAGCTGCGGCCGAGGGCACCGAACTCGTCATCGCCACGCCCGCCATCCTCGAAGGGCAGGAGCGCGCCCGATGCCTGGACGCGCCGCATATGCCGCTCCACCCGTCCAAGCGGTGCGAGGACGAGCGATCCCAGCGCCCGTCGCAGCATAAGCAGCATGAAGACCAACAACAGGATCGACCCTGCGACCGCCAACAGCAGCACCCGGCGCCCGAGTAGCACGACCTCGCGCGAAACTCGCAGGGTCGCCGTCGCGATGGGCCGCCCGTCCGCGCTGCGGATCGGTGACGCGATATCGATGACCCCTGCGTGACGTCGGACGATATCGGTCCCGGCCGTCGCCGATTGGTCTATCCGCGCCGCCCGACCGAGCACGTCCGACAGATCTACGGCGGTCAGTCGCCGTGCCATCGCGACATGGCCGATGGTCCGGCCATTCCTGTCCATGACCGCTGCCAGCCCAAGGGCCATCACCTCCCCTCCAACCGGCAGATAGAAGCCCGCTCTCGATCCCGTTCGGGCAAGGTCGATCCGGTTCAGTGCCTCCGCCAGCCTGACCGCCGTGCTATCTTGGCCATTCCATTCCATCCCTGATCCGGCACGCATCGCCCAGTCTTTCGCGGATACCGGACGATAGGCGACCGCATCGACCGCATGGGCGGCGAAGACCGACCGGGCCCAGGCATCGCGGGCCCGATCCGACGCCGCGCTCTGGGCATACTCGCGCGCGATCCCTTCCATCGTCTCGGGAAATTCGGCGAGGACGGTTTGCAAACGGTGGTGATATCCTGCCGTCGCCCGCTCTTCCAATTCGGCAAATCCAGGCGAGATGACGAAGGCGAGCATCGCCGTCAGCGCCACCGCACTGCCGATCCCGGCCAGGGTCAGGACCGACACCATGGTATCGCGGAGCGATCGCGGCCGGACCCTAGCGCCCAGCCATCGCCGCACGCGGTTCATCCGGATCAGCTCAGCGCGCCTTCGACCATGGCCTCGCCACCGGTGCCGGACGAAAAGGTCAGCCACTGTTGGGCCGCCAGCACGCGCGCATCCTCCGCCGGGACTGGGCGGGAGAAGAGAAAGCCCTGCAAATGGCTCGCCCCCGCGACGCGCAGCGCCTGGGCCTGTGCCTCGGTCTCGACTCCTTCGGCGACCACGCCCAATCCCAGTGCGCGGCCCAGATGGATGATCGAATGGACGATCGCCGCCGACTCCCGCTCACGCCCCATGCCGTCGATAAAGCTACGGTCGATCTTCAGACAGTCGAGTGCAAATTTGCGGATATTGTACAGGCTGGAATAGCCGGTCCCGAAATCATCGAGGGCAATGCGAAAGCCCAGGCTGCGCAGTTCGCAAAGGGTCTTGGAGGCGCGCTCGGCATCGTCGAAGATCGCGGTTTCGGTGATCTCGATCTGCACCCGTCCCGGATCGACGCCCGCACGCCGGACGCTGTCCATGATATGGCCGACGAAGTGCGAGCGGCGGAACTGGATCGGACTGAAATTGACCGAGACATATTGCCCCGGCCAGTGGTGCAATTCCGCCAGCGCATGGTCGAGGACCCAGTCGCCCAGATCGTGGATCAGATGGCTTTCCTCGGCGATCGGAATGAAGATCGCGGGACTGACCGCGCCGTGGTCCGGCGTGTTCCAGCGGACCAGCGCTTCGAACCCGACGACGTCCAGCGCGCCGCGTCCGACGATCGGCTGAAATGACAGGCTGAGTTCGTCGCGCGCGATCGCCTGGGTCAGCCCCGCCTCGATCTCACGGCGGATGCGAATGCTCTCGTCCATATGCGTATCGAAGACCCGCACCACACCCCGCCCGGAGCGCTTCGCATCGTTCAACGCCATGTCCGCCTGCCGCACCAGATCGGTCGGATCGCGATCCCCCCGCCCGCTGCTCATCACCAGACCGCAGGACGCGCCGCAGCGCACGGCATGGCCCAGAATGTTGAAGCTGGTCGCACACGCCGCCACGATCCGCTCGCAGGCCGCGATCGCCTCCGCCTCATCCTTCGCATCAAAGAACAGCCCGAATTCGTCGCCGCCCAGCCGGGCGACCATCGTGCCCGACGGCACCGCATGCTGGATCGCGGCGAAGACCTCGCGGATCAGTTCGTCCCCGGCCAGATGCCCGAGCGTGTCGTTGACCATCTTGAACCGGTCGAGATCGAGCATCGCGGTGGCGAAATTGCGCGCCTGCCGCCCGCGCTCGGTCAAGGCCCTCAAAAAGGCGACGCGGTTCGGCGCGTCGGTCAGCGCGTCGTGCATCGCGATATGCATGGCGCGGCTTTCATTGGCTTCCAGTTCGGCGCTCTTTTCCTCCAGCGCCGCGACCTCCGCGGCCAACAGTCCCCGTGCGACCGCCAGTTCCCGGTCGATGTGCCAGCGGCGGGACAAGGCCAGCGCCATCTGAAATATCTCGGCAACTTCGAAAGGCTTGGGGATGTAGAAGATCTTGTCGGCGGGCCCGGCCACCTTGCTGATCTCGACGGGGGAGAAATCGGAATAGCCGGTGACGATCACCAGATGAATGTCGGGATCGAGTGCCCGGATCCGCCGTGCCGTCTCCCGCCCGTCGATGCCCGGCGGCATGCGGATATCGATGAATGCGACCGCGAAGGGGCGATCCTCCGCCATTGCCCGCTCGACCGCCGCGACGGCTTCCAGCCCCTGATGGCAATGAAGCGGCTCGAACGCGACGGCGGCCTCGTCGTTCGCTTGCGCTTCGTCATGATCGGGCGCGCCGAACAGGTCGGTCGCCATCGCGTTCAGCGCGTCGCGGGTTTCCGCCGCAACGCCGCGCCCGCCCGAAAAACAGAAGGCGTAGCTGTCATGAACCGCTGGTTCGTCGTCGACGATCAGAATGCGCATCCGGCTACCATCAGTCCCTCGTTACTCGGCACGGGGATCGATGGTAACCGATCATGCTTAATCTGACGTAAACGGGCAGTTATTCGACCGTTACGCTCTTCGCCAGGTTACGCGGCTGGTCGACATCGGTGCCCTTGGCCACCGCGACATGATAGGCCAGCAACTGGACCGGCACCGCATAGACGATCGGGGCGATCAGGGGATGCACCTTCGGCATGGTGATCGTCGCGATGCAACCCTCGCCCGCCGCCTCGATCCCGTCATAGTCCGAAATGAGCACAACCCGGCCACCGCGCGCCTGAACCTCCTGCATGTTCGACACGGTCTTTTCGAACAGGGGGCCGGAGGGGGCGATGACGATGACCGGCACGGATTCGTCGATCAGGGCGATGGGGCCATGCTTCATCTCGCCGGCGGCATAACCCTCGGCATGGATATAGCTGATCTCCTTCAGCTTCAGCGCACCTTCCAGGGCCAGCGGATAATCGGTTCCGCGTCCCAGATACAGAACGTCACGCGCACCCGCGATGGCACCCGCCATGCCCTCGATCGCCTCGTCATAGGCAAGTGCGCCGTTGATCGCGGCGGGGGCCTCCGCCAGATGGCGGACGATCTGCTTCTCCTCGTCCGCCGACAGCCGCCCCTTGGCCTTGGCGAGATTGGCGGCGAGCGCCGCAAGCACGCTCAACTGGCAGGTGAAGGCCTTGGTCGAGGCGACGCCGATCTCCGGCCCGGCATGGGTGGGGAGCAGCAGGTCGGCCTCGCGCGCCATCGAACTGGTCGGTACATTGACCACCGCGGCGATCGTCTGCCCCTCGGACTTGGCGTGACGCAGCGCGGCCAGCGTGTCGGCGGTTTCGCCTGACTGGCTGATGACGATCATCAACCCACCCGGCTCCATCACCGGCGCGCGGTAGCGGAACTCGGACGCGACATCGAGGTCGACGGGCACCCGCGCGAACTGCTCGAACCAATATTTGGCGACCATGCCCGCATAGAAGCTGGTGCCGCACGCGACGATGGTGACGCGCTTGATGCCCGACAGGTCGAAGTCGGGAATGGGCAAGGCGATCTTGCCCTCCAGCCGATGGAGATACGAGCGCAGCGTCTGGGCGACGACGATCGGCTGCTCGTAGATTTCCTTCTGCATGAAGTGGCGGTGATTGCCCTTGTCGATCAGCGCACCGGTGACACCCGACAGGGTGACGGGCCGCTCGACCGGATTGTTGTCGCGGTCATAGACCTGCGCCCCTTCGCGGGTGCAGACGACCCAGTCGCCTTCGTCCAGATAGGCGATACGCTGGGTCAACGGCGCGAGCGCCAGTGCGTCCGAACCAAGATAGGTCTCGTCGTCGCCATAGCCCACCACGAGCGGCGAACCGAGCCGCGCGCCGATCAGCAGGTCGGGCTGGTCGCGGAACAGGATTGCAAGCGCGAAGGCGCCGTGCAGGAGGGGGAGCACTTCCCGGACCGCAGCGACGGGGTCCAGCCCCTGCTCGACCTTCTCGCTGACCAGATGCGCGACGACCTCGGTATCGGTCTCGCTGGTGAACACCCGACCCCGCCCGATCAGCTCGTCGCGCAGGGCCTTGAAATTCTCGATGATGCCGTTGTGGACGACCGCGACATGATCGGTGGCATGCGGGTGAGCGTTGTTGGTGGTCGGGCCGCCATGCGTCGCCCAGCGGGTATGGGCGATGCCGATCGATCCGGGCAGCGGATGGGCCGCCAGTTCCTTGGCCAGGTTGATCAGCTTACCCGAGGCGCGCCGCCGATCGATCCCGCCATGATCGATCGTCGCGATGCCCGCGCTGTCATAGCCGCGATATTCCAGGCGACGCAGACCATCGAGCAGCCGCTCGGCCACATCCTCACCGCCAAGGATTCCTACGATACCGCACATACGCGCTTACTCCCCAGCCTTTTTCGCGGCCTTCTTGGCCATCATCATCTCTCTGAACCGTTTCGCCCAGCCGGGCTTGCTCCGCCGCTCGGCCCGGACGAGGGCCAGCGCGTCCGCCTCGACATCGCTGGTGACCACCGAACCCGCGCCGACGATCGCGCCCGCCCCGACCTTGACCGGTGCGACGAGCGCGGAGTTGGAGCCGATGAAGGCGCCCTCCCCGATTTCCGTACGGTATTTCAGGAAGCCGTCATAATTGCAGGTGATCGTCCCCGCGCCGATATTGGCACCCGCGCCGACCTCGGCATCGCCCAGATAGGTCAGATGGTTCGCCTTGGCGCCGGGCCCGAGCACCGCCTTCTTCATCTCGACGAAATTGCCGACCCGCGCCCCCTCGCGCACATCCGCGCCGGGGCGCAGGCGGGCATAGGGACCGATATCCGCACCCGTGGCGACGGTCGCCCCCTCCAAATGGCTGAAGGCATGGATCGTCACCCCATCGGCGACCTGGACGCCGGGGCCGAACACGACGTTGGGTTCGACCACCACGTCGCGACCGATGCGGGTGTCGTGCGAGAACCACACCGTCTCCGGCGCGATCAGCGTCGCGCCATCCGCCATGGCACGGGCACGGGCACGGCTTTGCCACTCACCCTCGACCTGTGCGAGTTCGCCACGGCTGTTGACGCCCGCCACCTCGCCCGCATCGGTTTCGATGACCGCCGAGTGACGCCCATCCGCCGCCGCCAGCGCGATGACGTCGGGCAGATAATATTCGCCCGCCGCATTGTCGTTGCCCACCCGGTCGAGCAGACCGAACAGATCCGCGGAATGGACCGCCATCAGCCCGGAATTGCAGAGGGTTATCGCACGCTCTTCGGCGTTCGCATCCTTATACTCCACGATCCGGTCGAGCCGTCCGCTATCGTCGGCCACCACCCGGCCATAAGCGGCGGGATCGGCGGGACGGAAGGCGAGCACGACCGCCGCCGGCCGATCCTCTTCCCGCAGCCGATCGATCATCCGCCGCATCGTCGCGACCTCGACCAGCGGCACGTCGCCATAGAGGATCAGCACATCGCCGTCGAAGCCCGCCAGCGCCTCGCGCGCCTGAGCGACGGCATGAGCCGTACCCAATTGCTCGCCCTGCAGCGCGGTAGCGATACCCAGTGGGGCGACCGCCGCCTCCACCTGTTCGCGCCCCGCGCCGGTCACCACGACCACCCGCTCGGGCGACAACTGCCCCACGCTGTCGATCAGGTGGAGCAGCATCGGCCGCCCGGCGATCGGGTGGAGGACCTTGTGCAGGTCCGACTTCATGCGGGTGCCCTTGCCCGCGGCGAGAATGATGGCAGCGACCGGTCTTGTCATGATGGTTGCGCCTGCCATGCTTTTCCGGCCAAGGCCAGTCACAGAACGGCGACGGACAAGATCATGGACGCGAATTCACCAGACGGTTTCCCCTTTTCCATCGTCGGCTTCGACCTAGACGGCACGCTGCTGGATACCAGCGGCGATCTGGCGGCGGCGGTCAACCATGCGCTGGCCTCGATCGGGCGACCGCTGCTGAGCGTCGAGGCGGTCAAGCCGATGATCGGTGGCGGCGCGCGGGCGATGCTTCGCCACGGACTCGACGCCACGGGGGGATATGATACGGAAACCCTCGACCTGCTGCATCGCCGGTTGCTCGACTATTATGAAGGCCATCTCGCCATTCACACCGCGCCCTTTCCCGGTGCGCTGGCCGCGCTCGACCAATTGGCGGCGCGCGGCGTGACCATGGGGATCATGACCAACAAGCTGGAGCATTTCGCCCGCGCCATCCTCGATGCGCTGGGTCTGACCGATTGGTTCGCGGCGATCATCGGCGGCGATACGCTGGGGGTGGCGAAACCCTCGCCGGTGCCGATCCAGGCGCTGGTCGAGCGATGCGGGGGCGGGACGGCGGCCTTTGTCGGCGATTCGATCTTCGATGTGGAGGCCGCCAAGGCCGCCGGGCTGCCGGTCGTCGCCTGTTCCTTCGGCTTTCTAAGCCAGCCGGTCGGGACGCTGGGGGCCGACGCGATCATCGACGGCTATGGCGATCTCATTCCGACGCTGGCGCGGCTTTCCCCTTCCGCCATTTGATCCACAAATGCCGGGCCAGCAGCGGCAGCGGCATTCGGATGGCATGGGATCGCAGATAGAAGGCCCCCCGCGTCACCGGGTGCCGCCCCCGCCCCCAACCGTCCCGCGCCAGCACCCGGCGACGATAAAGCTGGTCGATCACGGTCGCTCGCCGATAAGCGGGCGGTACCGGCGTGGCATAGATGGCATGGGCCAGTCGCAGGGCGCGGGCAACGGTATCCGAAAGATCATGGCGCGCCGCCTGGCGTTCGACGCCGTCGCATCCACGCTCGCCGATCAAGGCGTGGATATCCCATAGATTGCGAAGCCCGCCGGTCAGATCGCCATCGGCGAACAGATGCGCAGCGGCGTGGACGATCATGTCGGTATGCGACAGCACGGCCAGACCACCACCCAGCGGCTCGGCTCCGGCGATCAGCGCCGCCGCATCCGGCTTCGGCCGCGCGGTTGGCGGCAGGATGGTGTGGTGGACATCGAGCATCCGGTCCCGCTCGCGGTGGATCAACGGGGGAAGCTCGTGCATCCACTCCCGATAATAATAGTCGTCATAGGGGTCGGCCTTCACCCATTCCCACCCGGCTCGCGCCAACAGCGCCTCGGCCTCGGGCAAGGTCGCGCGCGGGATCAGGATGTCGCAGTCGCCGATCGATCGGCCCCGTCCCGCCGCCAGTCCCGCCGCGACGAACGCGGTACCCTTCAACAGAATGATCGGAATCCCCAGCGGCGTCAGCGCCCGCGCCACCCGGTTCGCTTCCCAGAGCGCCGCGCGGCGTGTCTCCTCCGCCTCGGCGCGCGCATTGGCCAGAACCCGCGCTACCGACGCCGGCACTGCCAGTCCGTCGGCACGGGAGGCGAGCGTCCCCAACAGCAGTTCCGCCCGCGCCACGGTCAGCACATCAGTCCATTCGGTTAGGGGCAGAGCCATCGCCCCGGTCGGCTCGCGAAGCAGCTCGACCAGCCGCTCGACCGGCGTCACAGCGCGTCCCACAACGCCTCCACCGCCGCCACACCCGCCGCGCCGTCCGGATAGTCGAGCGCGACGGCGGGCACCTCGGCGCGTAATCGGGTGAGCGCGCGAAACCCCGCCTCGCCCATCGCAACATAGTTCGTCGACGCTTGGGTCAGGCGGACAAAGGCTTCGGCAGGGGGCAGCACCCGGCTGGCGGACGGAAAGCCGAAGCGCGGAAAGACCAGCAGCGCCGGTCGCGCCGGCCGATCCATCGCCGCGATCGCCCGAGCGTCGGGGGCGACATGGCGGATATCGCCCTTGGGCGTGCCGGTGAGCAGAGGGCCGGTGTGGCTGTCCGGCGGGATGGCCGCCAAGCTTTCGTTCTTCAGGCTGATCGGGCGGGGAAAGGGAACGGCCAGCCCCGTCATCGGGTCGATCAGCGCGAATTCGTCGCCCAGGAAGCGCCAACCGCGCCGCGCCAGGAGCAGCGACAGCGTCGACTTGCCAGCCCCCGAAATGCCACTCATCAGCATCGCCCGATCGTCCCGCGCGACCACCGCCGCGTGGAGCAGCAGATGACGGCGATGACCCAGCGCCATCTGAAGGTTCATCCCCAATTCCGCCGCCAACAGCCCCTGCGCCAGCGGAAGCGGCGCCGCTTCGGGCAGGCGGTAATCGCCCGCGATATGGATGGATGGCCGAAACCGGCGACGGATGGGCGAAGTCGCCTCCAGACGAACCGTGTAATCGGCGAAGTCGGCGCGCGGATAATCGCGATAGAGCGCCGTCACCGCGTCGATGGGATCGCGCCAGTCCGACCCGATCCGAAAGCCGACCGGCCCGACCCGCAAGGTGACATGATGCCTCACCGCGCGTCGATCAGCCCCGCCGCTTCCAATTCCTCCAGCCGGGCCTGCAGCATCGCGGCCCCCTCACCCGCCGCGTCACCCAGTTCATAATCCTGCGACAGCCGGGCCAGCAGCGCATCGGCGGTCAGAGTCTCCCCGGCGAGTATCTCTAATATCTGCGGTGCGGGTTCGGTCAGCAGATGCGTCATGCCCGAGGCACGATGGAAAACGGCAGTGAACAGATCGAGCGGCTCGACGATCAGCAATTCCGCCCCCGCCGCGCGGTAGCGCGGGCCGCTCATGGCCTCAATTGCCCGGCATCTGCAACGAGGCATAGCAGGTGAAGCCGCCCTGCCCGCGCTGCAACCGCCGGATATAGTTGAGATAGGCCCGGTTGCTGAGGAAATTGGAATTGGGCAGCATCCCGCCCTGCAACGCCTGGCGGACCTCCTCGCCCGTATAGGGGCGGCTCGGCGGCGCGAAGGCGCCCAGGGTTCGCGCCGGGACGGTCGATCCGTCGAGCGCGATATAGCTGCCCGCGCGACCGGGATCGGGCACGGGGATCTGGCAGTTCAGGACCGATCCCGCCGTCTGCGCCAGCGCCGGGCGGATCGCGACCACCGCGCTCGCCCCGACGGCACCGAGCATCAGCATCCGCCGACTGGTGACGGGCGACGTGCCGGCGACGGGCTCCACCCCATTGTCGGGGGCCGGATTTTCGGGGGATGGGGACATGTCATCCATGACGGCGCGGTGTTCCATATTCGCGCCCGCCCGACAAGCACCCAAGCGAACGGAGGTTGACCCAAGCTGGGAGGAAGACAGGCCGGACGCCGCCCGCTACATCGGCATGCCATGGGATTCGGCATTCGCACCTTATGGGCCATCGTCGTCATCGTCGTCGCTGCGATCGTGGTGTTCATGACCGGCGGCCCCGCCCCGGCGATCATCACCCTGGTCGGCGGCATCGCGGCCGCTCTGGTCGCCAGCGAGGGCGTGCCCCAGAAGGATGAGGAGCAAGCCTCACCCGAGGATGGGCGGGGACCGCTATCACCTCTGCTGGAGGAGGCACTGGACGCGATCGTCGAGCCGGTGCTGCTGATCGAAAAGGGGCAGGTCGTCCTCGCCAACCGATCGGCCCGCGCCTTGCTGGGCGCGCATATCGTCGGGGAGGATGCGCGCATCGCGATCCGCCACCCCGCCGCCGCCGATCGCCTGCTGGCCAAGGGAGGCGTTACCGAGCCGGATCAACCCATCTCGCTGGTCGGGCTGGGCTCGCTGGAACAGCGCTGGGAAATGCGGGTCGCGGATACGACCGGGGGCCAACGCATCGTCCATCTGATCGATCAGACCGCGCATGACGCCGCCGAGCGGATGCGCGTCGATTTCGTCGCCAATGCCAGCCACGAGTTGCGCACCCCCCTGGCCTCCATCCTCGGCTTTATCGAGACGCTGGGCGACGAAGCGGGCGACGACCCCGAAATCCGCGCCCGGTTCCTGAAGGTGATGTTCGACGAGGCCCGGCGGATGCAGCGGCTGGTCGAGGACCTGATCTCGCTCAGCCGGATCGAGGCGGACAAATACCGCCAGCCTGCCCAGCCAGTCGATTTGGTCGATCTGGTCGAGGATGTTCACGAGGAATTTCTCGACTCCGGCTCGCCCCGCGCGGCGGATATCGTGTGCGACCTGGGCCAGGATCTGCCGCCGGTCGTGGGCGACCGGGCGCAATTGTCGCAGATGCTCCACAATCTTATCGGCAATGCGATGAAATATGGCCGTGCGGACACGCCGGTCCGGGTGACGCTGGAACAGGACGACGCCAAGCTGCGCCTGACCGTCGCGGATCAGGGAGAGGGGATCGCCGCCAACCACCTGCCCCGCCTGACCGAGCGCTTCTACCGGGTCGATTCGGGGCGCAGTCGCAGTATCGGCGGCACCGGGCTGGGCCTGGCGATCGTCAAGCATATCGTCGAGCGGCATCGGGGTCGGTTGGAGATCGCCAGCGAGGTCGGCGTTGGCACGACCATTTCCGTGCGCCTGCCCATCGCGAAGACCGCCGCGAAAGGCGTTTCGGAGGAGGCTGTCACAAAAGCGCAATAGAAATGTCACACGGGGGTATGGTGAACGTGGCAGCGCCCAGTTCGCACCCGTTCCGGTGGCCTGAGGATCTCGATGCGCCTGCCCTGCCTTCTCGCCGCGATGTTCGCGCTGGCGGCCTGTCACGATCAGGCCAATGGCGGCGGCGCGGGCGTGCGCGAGCAGATCACGGCGGTGGGGTCCTCGACCGTCTATCCCTTCACCACCATCATCGCCGAACGCTTCGTCGCCGCCGATCCCGAGGCCAAGGCGCCGGTTATCGAATCCACCGGCACGGGTGCCGGCATGAAATTGTTCTGCGCCGGGATCGGGGCGGGCCACCCGGATATTGAGAACGCCTCGCGCCGGATGAAGGCGGGCGAGTATCGCGACTGCGCGGCGCATGGCGCGGCGGAGGTGTTGGAAATCCCCATCGGGATCGACGGCATCGCCTTTGCCGAGTCGAAGCGCGGGCCGCGCATGGCGCTGACCACCGCCGACATCTATCGCGCGATCGGGGCGCATCCGGGCGGAAAGCCCAATCGCGCACGGACCTGGCGCGACGTGAACCCGGCGCTGCCCGCCATTCCGATCCAGGTCTATGGCCCGCCAGCGACCAGCGGCACCCGCGACGCCCTGGCCGAACTGATCCTGATGCGCGGATGCGACGCGGTCGAGCCGCAGGCACGGGCGCTCTCCGTGCGCGATCCCGAAGCACACCATCTGCTCTGCACGCGCGTCCGCGATGACGGTGCCTATATCGACGCGGGCGAGAACGATAACCTCATCGTCCAGAAGCTACAGGCCAACCCGGATGCGCTGGGCGTGTTCGGCTATTCCTATCTGGAGGAAAACCGCCAGACGGTGAACGGCGTCACCATCGACGGGGTCGCACCGACCTATGACGCGATCGCCGCCGATCGTTATCCGGGGTCCCGCCCGCTCTACATCTATGTGAAGAAGGCTCATCTCGACGCCATTCCGGGCCTGCGGCACTTCCTGACGCTCTATGCCGCGAATTGGGGCGCCAACGGCCCCCTGACGCGGCGCGGCCTGATCGCGTCGCCCGCTGCGGTCCAGGCGCAGGCCCGCACGATCATCACCAGGGAAATTCCGCTCGATCCGGCGCATCTGCCGTCATGAGCGGCGTAATCCTCCTCATCCTGATCCTGGGGCTGGGCATCATCGCCTGGGCCTCGACGCGGATGCGCGCGCTCGGCTTTCGGCGGCGGTCCAGCACGCGGGTCAGTTCGCTGCCCCATCATCACGGCTGGTATGTCGCGCTGTGGACCGCGGTGCCGCCGATGATCTTCCTCGCCATCTGGTCGGCGACCTCACCCGCGCTCGTCACCGACATGGTGCTGCACGCCCCTGCCGCCGCGCAACTGCCCGCAGCGGGGTTCGAGCGGGCGGCGATCCTGTCCGAAGCACGCGCGCTGGCGGCGGGGCGTGCGCATGGCACCTTCCACGCGCTGTCGCGGACGCTCGCCCCGGCCTATGACCGGGCGCAGACGCGGATCGACTGGATCGCCACCGCGATCGTCCTGCTGCTGGCGCTGGCGGGGGGTGCCTATGCCTATCTGCGGGTGAAGCCCGGTTTCTCGGCGCGCACCCGGATCGAGCGCGTGGTGCTGGGCCTGCTCCTCGCCGCCTCGCTGATCGCGATCCTGACCACCGCCGGGATCGTCGCCTCCCTGTTGTACGAAGCCGGACGCTTCTTCTCGGTCGTGCCGATCACCGACTTTCTGTTCGGCACCCATTGGAGCCCGCAGGTCATCGACCCGCGCGATCCCGGCGCGTCGCTGGGTGCGGTGCCGCTGTTCTGGGGGACCTTCTTCATCGGCGCGGTGATCGCCATGGCGGTCGCCATCCCCTTCGGCCTGATGAGCGCCATTTATCTGACCCAATATGCCGCGCCGCGCGTGCGCCGGATCATGAAGCCCGTGCTGGAGGTGCTCGCGGGCATTCCGACCGTCGTCTACGGCTATTTCGCCGCGCTGACCGTCGCCCCCGCCGTGCGGCAGTTCGCGGTCGCGATCGGCATCGACTGGGCCTCTTCGGAAAGCGCGCTGGCCGCCGGGCTGGTCATGGGGGTGATGATCATCCCCTTCGTCTCGTCCATGGCCGATGACAGCCTGGCTGCGGTCCCCAGTTCGATGCGCGACGGCAGCCTGGCGATGGGCGCGACACCGTCCGAGACGATCACCCGCGTCATGCTGCCCGCCGCCCTGCCCGGCGTCGTCGGCGGCGTCCTGCTCGCGGTCAGCCGCGCGATCGGCGAGACGATGATCGTCGTCATGGCGGCGAGCGGCGTCGCGACGCTGACCGCCAATCCCTTCGCCAGCACGACCACCGTCACGCGCCAGATCGTCGACCTGCTGACCGGCGAGGCGGAGTTCGACAGCCCCAAGACGCTCGCCGCCTTCGCGCTGGGCCTGACGCTGTTCGTCATCACCCTGCTCCTCAACATCGTCGCGCTGAGCGTGGTGAAGCGGTATCGGGAAAGCTATGAATAGGCCGCCCTCGTCCGCAGACCGCTGGGGCAGCCCGGCGATGGCGCGGCGCTTGCGTCGCCGCTATGCCGCCGAGCGCCGGTTCCGCCGGATGGGCGCGGCGGCGGTCGCGCTTTCGGCGGCATTCCTGGCGTTCCTGCTCATCACGATGATCGCCCAAGGCTTTCGGGGCTTCACCGAAACGCGCGTCACCTTGCCGATCGATCTGGCGGCGGCGGAGCTTCCCATCGAGCCCGCCCGGTTGAAGGGGCGCGGGGCCGATCTGGCGCTGGCGGGTGCCGGGCTGGAGGATGCGGTCGACCGCGCGGCGACCAACGCCTTCGGGTCGGACGGGATCGACCTGCTGTCGCCCGGCGCGTGGATCGTGGTCCGTGATGCGGTGAAGGCCGATCCCTCGCTCCTTCGTCGAACCACCGATTTCAGCCTGCCCCTCGCCAGCGCCTATGACGTCGCCGCCAAGGGCGAGGGGATGCCGGACGCCGAGCGGGTCGTCGCCCGGTTGCGGGCGCACGGGCTGGTGTCGACCGGATGGAATATCGGCTTCCTGCGCGACGCCGATGCGACCGATCCGACGCGGGTCGGCATATGGGGCGCGGCCAAGGGGTCGCTTCTGACCATGCTGGTCACGCTTGCCCTGGCCTTCCCCATCGGGGTGCTGGCGGCCCTCTATCTGGAGGAATATGCGCCGAAGAACCGCTGGACGGACATGATCGAGGTGTCGATCAACAATCTGGCGGCGGTGCCTTCGATCATCTTTGGCCTGCTGGGGCTGGCGGTGTTCCTGGGGAGCTTCGGGCTTTCCCGCTCCGCGCCTCTGGTCGGTGGACTGACGCTGGCGCTGATGACCATGCCGGTGATCGTCATCGCCGGGCGCAACGCGATCAAGGCGGTGCCGCCGTCGATCCGCGATGCCGCGCTGGCCGTCGGCGCGTCGCGGGTGCAGGTGATCTTCCATCACGTGCTGCCGCTCGCTCTGCCCGGCATCCTGACCGGCACGATCATCGGCATGGCCCGCGCGCTGGGCGAGACCGCGCCGCTGCTGATGATCGGCATGCGCGCCTTCATCGCCGCGCCGCCGCATGGGTTGACCGATCCGGCGACCGTGTTGCCGGTGCAGATCTTCCTATGGTCGGACCAGGTGGACCGGGGCTTCGTTGAGAAGACCTCGGCCGCGATCATCATCCTTCTCGTCTTCCTGCTCGCGATGAACGGGCTGGCCATCTACCTCCGCAATCGGTTCGAGACACGCTGGTGAGCACCCCCAAGATAAGCGCGCGCAACGTCAGCGTGTCCTATGGCGCCAAGCAGGCGATCCACGACATTTCGATCGATGTCGATATGGATCATGTGATCGCGTTCATCGGCCCCTCGGGCTGCGGCAAGTCGACCTTCCTGCGCACGCTCAACCGGATGAACGACACCATCCCGTCGGCGCGCGTTTCGGGCGACGTCCGGCTGGACGGACAGGACATCTACGCACCCGAAATGGACGTGGTGCAGTTGCGCGCGCGGGTCGGCATGGTGTTCCAGAAGCCCAACCCCTTCCCCAAGTCGATCTACGAAAACGTCGCCTATGGCCCGCGCATCCACGGCCTGTCCTCGTCCCGGGCCGAACTGGACGTGATCGTCGAGCGCTCGCTGACCCGAGCGGGGCTGTGGAACGAGGTCAAGGACCGGATGTCGGAAAGCGGCACCGCGCTGTCGGGCGGCCAGCAACAGCGGCTGTGCATCGCCCGCGCCATCGCGGTCGACCCGGAGGTGATCCTGATGGACGAACCGTGCAGCGCGCTCGATCCGATCGCGACCGCGCGGATCGAGGAGTTGATCCACGACCTTCGCGGCCGCTACGCCATCGCGATCGTCACCCACAACATGCAACAGGCCGCCCGCGTCTCCCAGCGTACCGCCTTTTTCCACCTCGGCACTTTAGTCGAGTACGGAAAGACGTCCGACATCTTCACCAACCCCAGGGAGGAGCGGACGAAGGACTATATTACCGGCCGGTACGGCTGAGGACGAGGATCATGGACCACACCGTAAAAGCCTTCGACAACGATATCGGCCGGTTACGCGGGCTGATCAGCCAGATGGGCGGATTGGCCGAGGAGGCGATTGCCAATGCCATCAAGGCGCTGCAACGCTCCGACCTGGAACTGGCGCGCAAGGTTCGCGAGGACGATAAGGCGATCGACCTGATCGAGGCCGAGGTCGAGCGGCTGGCGGTGCGCACCATCGCCCTGCGCGCGCCCATGGCCAACGACCTGCGCGAAGTCGTCGCGGCGCTCAAGATCGCCAGCGTCGTCGAGCGCATCGGCGACTATGCCAAGAATATCGCCAAGCGCGTGCCGATGATCGAGAGCGAGGACCGGATCGAGCCGATCTCGATCCTGCCCGCCATGGCGAAGATCGCCTCGGCGATGGTGCATGACGTTCTCGACGCCTTCGCCGCACGCGATGCCGAGGCGGCGGTCCGGGTCCGCAACAGCGACAACGCGCTCGACGATTTCTACGATTCCATCTTCCGCACGCTCGTCACCCATATGGTCGAGAATCCCAAGACGATCGGGCAGGTCGCGCACCTGCTGTTCATCGCCAAGAATCTCGAACGGATCGGAGACCATGCGACCAACGTCGCGGAAATGGTCTATTTCGCCGCCACCGGCACCCAGATGGGTGAGCGGGACCGCGGCGGCACTTGGCCTTCTTGAGGGAACAGGCACCATGGCACGGGTAAAGATGTTGCTGGTCGAGGACGACGCCGCGCTCGCGGAACTGCTCGTCTTCCATTTCAAGCGCGAGGATTTCGAGGTCACGCACACGCCCGATGGCGAGGAGGCATTGCTGCTGGCGCGCGAAAGCACGCCGGACATCGTGCTGCTCGACTGGATGGTCGAGGGGATTTCGGGGATCGAGGTATGCCGTCGCCTGCGCCGCTCGGCCGAGACGGCGAACGTGCCGATCATCATGCTGACCGCGCGTGGTGAAGAAGAGGATCGGGTCCGCGGGCTGGAGACGGGGGCGGACGATTATGTCACCAAGCCCTTCTCCCCCCGCGAACTGGTCGCCCGCGTCGGCGCGGTGCTGCGCCGCGTCCGCCCCGCGCTGGCGGGCGAAGCGCTGACCTATGCGGATATCGAGATGGACACGGTCGGCCACAAGGTCCGCCGCGCAGGCGAGGTCGTCTCGCTCGGGCCGACCGAATTCCGCCTGCTCAAGCATTTCCTCGAGCATCCGGGCTGGGTCTTCTCGCGCGAGCGGCTGCTCGACGCGGTCTGGGGGCACGATTCCGATATCGAGAGCCGGACGGTCGACGTGCACATCCGCCGTCTGCGCAAGGCGATCAATATCGGCGATCGGCCCGACATCATCCGCACCGTACGCTCGGCGGGCTATTCGCTCGACGCGGGAGGCTGAAAAAAGCGTCAGGATCGGGCCGGATGCGAAACGAGGGAGCCAAGTGCGGCATGGGACGTTCTGCCCACGCGCTAACGCACTTGCGCTTCTGAACAGGAGATTCGCATGAAGCTCGTTTTTCTGGCCGCCACCGCGCTGATGGCCATGCCCGCCATGGCCCAGACCACGACCCAGACCGACACCACCGCGCAGGCGGGTGCCTCGACCGACACCACGACCGGTGATGCGCAGGCCAATGCCGCCGCGTCCGCCGCGACGATGACCGCAGGCGGCTATCAGCCCGCCCAGCCGCCGATGGCGTCGCCCCCCGCCCCCGGCGCGCCGGTCGTGTTCCAACAGGCTCCGAGCCCGTCGCAGGCCTATCCGGCTCCGGCCCCGCTCAAGAGCTATCCGATCTGCAAAAAGGGTCAGTATGACCAGTGCCGCCAGCGTGGCGGCAAGTAACCGGCCCTTCACCCGGCTGTAGAAAAAGCGCCGGTTCCCTCAGGGGACCGGCGCTTTTCTTATTCTTCGACCAGTTTCATCAGGCGGCGTTCGACGGGCGCGAGCACCGGGCCCAGTTCATGCCCGCGCTTGAGCACCGCCCCGCCCTCGCCGATCAGCGCCCACATGCCCTGGCGGTTGCGCAAGGCGGGGCGCTTCTCGATCCGGTATTCGGGCCGCTCGGCGGTTCGGCGAAAGGCGGAAAAGATCGCCGCGTCCCGCCCGAGATCCATGGCATAATCGCGCCAATGCCCCGCCGCCACCATCCGGCCATACAGGTCCAGGATACGGTTGAGTTCGGTCCGCTCGAACCCGACCTGCCCTGGGGACTTGGGAAACGGCAGGACCCCCATCAGGCGCGGTCGCGCTTCTCTTCCTGCTCGGCCAGCACCGCATCCAGTCGCCGCCGCATCGTGTCGAGTTCGCATCGCAGCAACTCGATCTTCTGCGTCTGCGGATCGAACACATCGGAACAGGGCGTACCATAAGGGACGAAACGCCGTTCGGGCGCGGCGCCGCCTTCGACCACCGTCGGGCGCGCCGGAATGCCGACCATCACCGCGCCCTCGGGCACGTCGCGGGTCACCACCGCATTTGCCCCGACCCGAGCGCGTGAGCCGACGGTGATCGGGCCCAGCACCTGCGCGCCCGAACCGATGATCGCCCCGTCCATCAGCGTCGGGTGACGCTTGCCCGCCACGCCATTGTCCGGGCTGGTGCCGCCCAGCGTCACGCATTGATAGATGGTGACGTCGTCACCGATCACCGCCGTCTCGCCAATCACGACAAAGCCATGGTCGATGAAGAAATTGCGCCCGATCTCGGCACCCGGATGGATGTCGATCGCAGTCAGGAAGCGGGTGAAGTGATTGACCAGCCGTGCCAGGAAAAAGGCGCGCGCGCGATAGAGGCGATGCGCGATCCGGTGACCGGCCAGGGCCCAGACGCCCGGATACAGCAATATCTCCGCGCGCGAATGCGGCGCGGGGTCGCGAGCCCGGATCGAATCGAGATAAGCGGCCAAACGGCTCGGCATGAGCATGTCCCCAGATGCGATAGGTGCATTTAAGCACAGCGGTCCTCGAAATCCAGATAGCGGGACAAGGCGTATCCGCGCGACAAACTCTATCTTTGTTGCAGCGTTGGAGACGACACGGCATGGCCCTGGCCGGACGACCCAAGGAGACACGATGGACCCGACCAGTACCGAGCTGATCCATATCCTGCCCTTTGTGGCGGTCGGCTTTGCCGCGCAGGTGGTCGATGGCGCGCTGGGCATGGCGTTCGGCGTGATCTCGAACACGCTGCTCATCAGCCTGGGCGTGCCGCCCGCCGCCGCGTCCGCAGGCGTGCACAGCGTCGAGACCTTCACCACCGCGGTCTCGGGGATCAGCCATGCGGTCCATCGCAACGTCAACTGGCGGCTGTTCCTGCGCCTGATGATCCCGGGCGTGATCGGGGGGGCGCTGGGTGCCTATGTCCTGTCGAACATCGACGCGGCGGTCGTGAAGCCGTTCGTGCTCGCCTATCTGACCGCCATCGGCCTTTACCTGCTGATCCGCGCCTGGCGGCACAAGGCGCATGTGCGGGAGCCGAAAGTGGTGGAGCCACTGGGCTTTCTCGGTGGTTTCCTGGATGCGGCGGGTGGCGGAGGCTGGGGGCCGGTCGTGACCTCCAACCTGCTGGCGCAGGGGGCCGCACCCCGGACCACCATCGGCACGGTCAACACGGCGGAATTCTTCCTGACCGCGACCATCTCGGCGACCTTCATCACCCAGCTTGGTTGGGGTGCGTTCACCATGGCGACGGTCGGGCTGCTCATCGGTGGCGTCTTCGCCGCGCCGTTCGGAGCGATGCTCGCCAAGCGGGTGCCCGCGCGCATTCTGCTGACGCTGGTGGGGGTCATCCTGACGCTGACCAGCTTCTGGGGATTGTATCAGGCGATTGCCGCGTAAATCCTCGGCAGGCCATGGGCCTGACGGAGGGGGTATCCGGCGGGAAACCCCCTCCACCACCGCTTCGCGGCGGTCCCCGTCCCCGCACTGGGGAGGATTTTTATGCGATCGCCGAGTGGACGGTCGCCACCGCCTGCATCACCGCGGCGATACGGACGGCGGTCTGGATGATCTCTGCCGAGGCACCCGCCTTCTTCAGCACCGCCTCATGCGCGTCGATGCACATGCCGCAGCCGTTGATCGCCGAGACCGCGAGGCTGAACAGCTCGAAGTCGATCTTGTCGATCCCGGGCGCGCCGATCACGTTCATGCGCAGCTTGGCCGGCATGTTGCGATACTCCTGGTTCCCGGCCAGGTGGGTGAAGCGATAATAGACGTTGTTCATCGCCATGACCGCCGCCGCCGCGCGCGCCGCATTGGCGGCCTCGGGCGAAAGCTTGGGCGCGCATTCGGCCTCAGCGGCCTCGACCAGCGGCTTGTGGCCGGTGCCGTGCGCACAGGCGAGCAGCAGGCCATATTTGCGCTGATCGTTCAGCACCGTCTCGTTGAGCAGCGATCCGACATTCAGGCGAATGTCCTTGGCGAAGTCGGGCAACTGCCCGGCAAATTCCTTGAGCGACATGGGATATGCTCCGGATAAACGACGCCCCAGTCCGGGCCGCCGATCATCACGGATCGGCAGCCCTCGCCGGGGCGTCGGGAATGATGGGTCCGGGGACGCGAACGCCCCCGGACGACAGGATTACTCGGCCGCGAGCTGAAGGACGTCGTCGCCCTTGTTCCAGTTGCACGGGCACAGCTCGTCGGTCTGCAGCGCGTCGAGAACACGCAGGGTTTCCTGCGGGTTGCGGCCGACGTTCAGGCCGTTGATGGTGACGTGCTGGATGACATTGTCGGGGTCGATGATGAAGGTCGCGCGGTAGGCGACATGCTCATTCTTGTCGACGATGCCCAGTGCGTCGGCCAGGACGCGGCCATTGTCCGCGATCCAGGGGAAATCGGCCGCGGCCAGATCCGGGTCCGACTTGCGCCATGCCAGGTGGACATGGGCAGTGTCGGTCGACGCGCCGATCAGCACGGCGTCACGGTCAGCGAAATCATCCTTCAGCTGCGCATAACCGACGATCTCGGTCGGGCAGACGAAGGTGAAGTCCTTCGGCCAGTAGAAGAGGACCTTCCACTTGCCCTCATAGGAGGTGTCGCTGATCGTCTCGCCGGCGGGCAGCGCGTTGGTCCCCTGCTGGACGGGGACGGTGAATGCGGGGAGCTTGTCTCCAACGGTCAACATGGCAATAGCCTCCATTTCTTCCCAAAAATTCGGCTTCAGCCATCCTCTCACACGATCGGCGGTGGGCCGCCTGTATTCGTTGTGGTGACGGATATGGGGACTGGCGCGTTCGATCCAACAAGCTATTTGTCAAATCGCAATCGACTGAGACGATCAATGGCCGCGACCTACCTACCTACGTTAAAACAACTGCAATATCTGGTGGCCTTGCAGGACCACGGTCATTTCGGGCGGGCGGCCGATGCGTGCTTCGTCACGCAATCCACCCTGTCGGCGGGCCTGCGCGAGCTGGAGACGCTGATCGGCGTGACGCTGGTCGAGCGGACCCGGCGCGTGGTCCGCTTCACGCCGCTGGGTGAGCGGATCGCCGACAAGGCGCGGCGCGTGCTGCGTGAGGCGGACGAACTGGGCGACATGGCGCGCGCGGCCGGGCGTCCCTTGTCGGGGGAGATGCGCATGTCGGTCATCCCGACCATCGCCCCCTTCATGCTGCCCCGCATCCTGCCGCGCCTGCGCCGCGACTATCCCGACCTGAAGCTGTTCCTGCGTGAGGAGCCGAGCGGCCCGGCCTGCGAGCGCCTCCACAACGGCCGCACCGATTGCGTGCTGCTCGCTCTGCCCTTCGCCTGCGGCGAGGTGACGGCGGAGCCGCTGTTCGACGACCGGCTGTTCGTCGCCTTTCCCACGGACGAGGACCGGTCCCCGCCCGGCGCCATCCCGGCCTCTGCGATCGACGAGGCCCGGCTGCTGCTGCTGGAGGACGGGCATTGCCTGAAGGATCATGCGCTGGCCGCGTGTAACCGCCCCGAATTGCGGGCCGAGGCAACGATGCTGGGCACGTCGCTTCACACTATCGTGCAAATGGTCGATAACGGGCTGGGTATGACGATGCTGCCCGAAATGGCGCTGCGTGCGGGGATATTGGAGAATACCAACATCACCGCCCGCCCGCTGGATGCGGAGAACGCCATGCGCAAGATCGCGCTGGTCTGGCGGCGGGCCAGCCCGCGCGAGAAGGATTTCCGCCTGCTGGCGCAGGTCCTGGGCGAGGCGGCCTGATCGCCCGTCGCCCACCCATCCGCAACCGGAGCGCATCGCACGCGTCTTTGCCTCCGACCTCATTGCTTCAGGAGATGTCCCGATGACCCTTACCGCACGACGCCTGCTGGCCGCGCTGCCGCTCGTCGCCCTGATCGGGCTTGGGGCCTGCGGACGAGGCGCGGACCAGAAGGCCGCGCCCGCCACCCCCTCCACCGC
>NZ_JAXCMJ010000010.1:0-112575 GCF_038084995.1 Sphingomonas sp. 2378 | reverse complement strand
AGTAACTCGTTCGGTATCGCAGGCTCTTTGCGTCGGGACATATCGGGTCTCCTTCTTCCCCTTTATGCCCGCCCGCACACGAAATTCCTGACACTCCCGAGGCCACCCCTTGCGCTCTTGCCCCTCCCCAACCCCTCCCCCTGCCGGGAGAGGGGCTTGAGAAGCACACCCGATCACCCTGAT
Organism: Sphingomonas sp. 2378; assembly: GCF_038084995.1. Classification (NCBI taxonomy): domain Bacteria; kingdom Pseudomonadati; phylum Pseudomonadota; class Alphaproteobacteria; order Sphingomonadales; family Sphingomonadaceae; genus Sphingomonas; species Sphingomonas sp. 2378. Next base: position 112,392 of record NZ_JAXCMJ010000010.1, on the reverse strand, counting down.
CGCATCAAAAATGTTGCAATGCCCATCCCTACCACGCAAATCTGATATCGTGCTCCGCCAGTATGAACTCGTCGACCGCGTGCTCGACTACGACCCCCAGGCCGATGAGGCGCTGCTGAACCGTGCCTATGTCTTCTCGATGAAGGCGCATGGCAGCCAGAAGCGTGCCTCGGGCGATCCCTATTTCAGCCATCCGATCGAGGTCGCGGGCATCCTGACCGACATCCATCTGGATGACGAGACGATCGCCACCGCCATCCTGCACGACACGATCGAGGATACCGTCGCCACCTATGACGAGATCGAACGGCTGTTCGGTCCCAATGTCGCCCGGCTGGTCGACGGCGTGACCAAGCTGTCCAAGATCGAGGCACAGACCGAGAGCGAGCGCGCCGCCGAGAATCTGCGCAAATTCCTGCTCGCCATGTCGGACGATATCCGCGTCCTGCTGGTCAAGCTGGCCGACCGGCTGCACAATATGCGCACGCTCCATCACATCGCGAAGCCGGAGAAGCGCCGCCGCATCGCGAAGGAGACGATGGACATCTATGCCCCGCTCGCCGAGCGGATCGGCATGTACGAGTTCATGAAGGAGATGCAGATGCTCGCCTTCCAGCAACTCGAACCCGAAGCCTATGAGTCGATCACGCTTCGCCTCGCCCAGATGAAGGAGGGCGGCGGCGACCGGATCGCCAGGATCGCGTCGGGCCTGAAACTGCTGATGTCGCGGGGCGGCGTCGAGGCGGAGGTGACGGGGCGGGAGAAATCCGCCTTCTCGATCTTCCGCAAGATGAACGAGCGGCATATCAGCTTCGAGCAGCTATCCGACGTCATGGCCTTCCGCGCGATCGTCCCGACCGAGGAGGATTGCTACCGCGCGCTGGGGCTGATCCATCGCCGCTGGCCGATGGTGCCGGGGCGGTTCAAGGATTATATCTCGACCCCCAAGCGCAACGGATACCGCTCGCTCCACACATCCGTCATCCATGCCGACAATGCGCGGATCGAGATCCAGATCCGCACCGCCGAAATGCATGCCGAGGCGGATTTCGGTCTCGCGGCGCACTGGACCTACAAACAGGCGACCCGCCACGATGCCCAGGTAAGCTGGATTCGCGATCTGGTTGAAATCCTCGACACGGCGGGCAGCCCGGAAGAACTGATCGAACATACGAAGATGGCGATGTACCAGGATCGCATCTTCGCCTTCACCCCCAAGGGCGAACTGATCCAGTTGCCCAAGGGCGCGACGCCGATCGACTTCGCCTATGCCGTACACACCGATCTGGGCGACCAGGCGGTGGGGGCCAAGCTGAACGGGCGGGTGGTGCCGCTGTCCACCGTCATCTCCAATGGCGACCAGGTGCAGATCCTGCGCTCGGCGGGACAGACGCCGCAGGCCAACTGGCTGAACCTGGCGATCACCGGCAAGGCGCTGGCCGCGATCCGCCGCCATCTGCGCCAGGCCGAGCGGGCCGAACAGGTGACGCTCGGCACCAAGCTGTACGAGGATATCGTCCGTCGCCTGCCCGCGCAGATCGGGCCCGACGCGCTGACCCATGCGCTGCAACGGCTGAAGATGCCCGACGAAGCGCATCTGATGATCGCCATCGCCCGGCGTACGGTGTCCGATGCCGCCGTGATGGAGGCGCTGATGCCTGGATCGGCGGGCGCGGATGTGGCCGCCCTGCCGCCGCAGTCGAGCGCGATCTCCATCAAGGGGCTGACCCCCGGCGTCGCCTATGACCTGGCGCAATGCTGTCACCCGGTGCCCGGCGACCGCATCGTCGGCCTGCGTCGTCCGGACGCGGGGATCGAGGTTCATGCGATCCAGTGCCCGGTGCTGGCCGAACTCGCCGACCGGACCGACGAGGAAACCGACTGGGTCGACGTCTCCTGGGGCGACGACAGCGAGGGCGCGACCGCGCGTATCTCGGTCATGGTCAAGAACGAGCCCGGTGCGCTCGGTATCCTCGCGACGATCATCGGCCAGCATAAGGCGAACATCATCAACGTCCGTCTGGATACGCGCGACACGCGCTTCCACACCAATCTGATCGATGTCGAGGTGCACGACCTCCAGCACCTGATGCGCCTGATCGCGGCGTTGCGCGCTGCGGATGTGGTGAGTTCGGTCGAGCGGGTCTGAGGTTCGCGCGGAGACGCGGAGGCGCGGAGATGTCCGGCTCCGCCGATCCGGCATGCGCACTCTCGTCCGGAAGACGAAGTCGCCTGGTTGGGAATGGATGCCGCCTGGGCCGGGCCAAGCACCTCCGCGTCTCCGCGCCTCCGCGCGAACCCAATCTTCTCCGTTCCCCGGCGAAGGCCGGGGCCCAGTTGCGGTGCATGACCGAATTGCTGGGCGGATGCCTCCCCCCGCATCGTTTCGCGCCTTCGAAGCCGCCAAGAAACTGGACCCCGGCCTTCGCCGGGGAACAATACAGCATTGGATTTTCCTGACGCCCGGATGACGCCTCCGTAACAAAAAGCTGGAACCCGCGCCGCGCCTGCGCTTTGGAACCCCCGAACAGGGGAGCCTTAACATGCGTTTCATCACCGCCGCCGCCATGCTCGCGCTTGTCGCCGCACCCGCCTCCGCGCAGCAGGCGCGGTCGATCTCCGCCTCCGACAAGGCGCAAGGGGCGCAGGCCAATCCCGAACTGGTGAAACAATATGGCGGCCGCTACACCGGCCCGCAGGCGGCATTCGTCGAGCGGGTGGGCAAGCGGGTCGCGGTCCAGTCCGGCCTGTCCAACGCGCAGGGCGACTTCACCGTCACCACGCTCAACTCGCCGGTGGAGAACGCCTTCGCCATCCCCGGCGGCTATATCTATGTCACGCGCCAGTTGCTCGCGCTGATGAATTCGGAGGCCGAACTCGCCTCGGTACTGGGGCATGAGGTCGGCCATGTCGCCGCGCGTCACTCGCAGAGCCGCAACACCCGCTCGACCATCGGATCGATCCTGGCGGCGGGGGCGGGCCTGCTGACCGGCAGCAATATCGCGACCCAGCTGGTCGGCACGGGCGCACAGCTTTACACGCTCAAATATGGCCGCGATCAGGAATATCAGGCCGACGGCCTCGGCATCCGCTACATGACCGCCGCCGGTTACGATCCTTACGCCTCCGCCGACATGCTCGCCTCGCTGGCCGCGTCGAGCGACCTCGCCGCGCGCACGGCGGGGAAGGACGCGAACGCCATCCCCACCTGGGCCTCGACCCATCCCAACAGCGCCGACCGCGTCCGCCGCGCCGCCGCGCTCGCCAAGCAGACCGGCCGCCCCGAAACCACGCCGCCACAGGATACCACCTATCTGCGGATGCTCGACGGCATGCCCTATGACGACGATCCCAAGGAGGGGATCGTCGATGGCCAGAGTTTCCGCCATCCCGGCCTCAAGCTGAAATTCACCGCCCCCAACGGCTATGCGATCGCCAATGGCAGCGACGCGGTGAGCATCGTCGGTCAGGGCGGACAGGCACAGATGCGGCTCGCCCAGGGCAGCGATCTGGGCCAGGCGATCACCCAGCGTTTCGGCCAGCTCGGCACCGGCACGCCGACCGGCCAGTTGCAGAACGGGACGGCGAACGGCATCCCCTATGCCTGGGTCACGACGCGCGCCGCCGCCAACAACCGCGCGGTGGATGCGACGGTGGTCGCCTATCGCTTCCCCTCGGCGACCTATACCTTCACGCTGGTTACGCCCGCCGGTAGCGGCATCGGGCCGTTCCAGCCGCTGCTCGCCTCGGTCGCGCCGCTGTCCACCGCCGAGGCGAATAGCATTCGCGGCAAGAAGATCAGCATCGTCACCGTCAAGGCGGGGGACACGATCGACAGCCTGTCGGCGCGCATGGCCTATCCCGATTACAAGCGCGAGCGGTTCGTGACGCTCAACGGCCTCGATCCCGACCAGCCGCTGGTGCCGGGCCGTTTGGTCAAGTTGGTCGTGAACGGGTGACGGACGGCTTCGACGCCGCTACACCGGCGGCGTCATGAAGCGCCCCGCCCTGTCTGTCGTCGTCCCCTGCTATAACGAAGCCGCCTGTCTGGACGTGCTGCACGCGCGCATCTCCGGCGCGGCGCGCGCGGCGGTGGGCGAGGATTATGAGATCGTCCTGATCAACGACGGCTCGAAGGACGATAGCTGGCCGGTGATGCAGCGCCTCGCCGCCGCCGACCCGCATCTGGTGGCGATCAACCTGTCGCGCAATCATGGGCACCAGCTTGCGCTGACCGCAGGGCTGGACCTGTGCGCGGGCGAGCAGATCCTGATCATCGACGCCGATCTTCAGGACCCACCCGAACTCCTCACCGACATGCGCGCGACCATGGCGGCGCAGAGCGCGGACGTGGTCTATGCCGTCCGTCGCAAGCGCGCCGGGGAAACACTGTTCAAAAAGGCGACGGCGGCGATCTTCTACCGGATGCTCGACCGGCTGACCGATACGCCGATCCCGCTCGACACCGGCGATTTCCGCCTGATGAGCCGCCGTGCGCTCGACGCGCTGCAATCGCTGCCCGAACAGGCGCGGTTCATTCGCGGCATGGTCGCCTGGGTCGGTTTCCGCCAAGTCCCCTTCCCCTATGATCGCGCCGAGCGCCATGCGGGCGAGACGCACTATCCGCTGGGCAAGATGATCGCGCTCGCCTTCGACGCGGTGACGGGTTTCTCCACCGCGCCCCTGCGCTGGGCCAGCCATATCGGCCTCGCACTGACCGCCGCCTCGCTGCTGCTGCTGGTCTATATCGCGATCGGCTGGCTGACCGGTTCGGCGGTGCAGGGCTGGACCTCGACCATGCTGGTCACCGTCATCCTGGGCGCGGTGCAGATGTTCGTGCTGGGCATGATCGGCGAATATCTGGGGCGGCTCTATATCGAGTCGAAGCGGCGGCCGCTCTACCTCGTCGCCGATGTGGCGGGGCCCGTCCAGGGCCATGCCCGGCTGGGCTATAGCGCGCATGAGGGGGCGAAGGAGCCGGGCTGAGGGCCTATTCTTCCGCCGTTCGGCCCGAATGTCCGATGACCGTTGCGGAGCGATCATTCGGACCTTTGCGGGAACGCGCGCAGCTATGCCGTCCTGATCCCCGATACGATCGAGCGGGAGAATTTGCGCGGCATGCGCCGTTCCGCCGCCTATGCCCGACGGGTCGCGCGGCTGTTCGCGCTGGCGCATCGTCAAGGGCCGGAGCCCGTCTTCCTGCCCCGCCCGACAACGCTCCACGCATCGCGGCGGCGATGACGGATAGCCCACAGGTTCGCGTGCTGACCGTTTCCGGCGGAGAGACGCGATCGGACAATGACTGCGACATTATGGGATCGAGGATAAGGTGGTGGACGGGATCGTCCGGTGGATGGAGGGGCGTTCGCGGTGAGGGATTCCCATCGCCTTCGACTTCGCTCCGGCCGAGCGGAGGTCGGTAAAGACCTTATCCCTCAAATCCGTTCAGCCTGAGCGAAGTCGAAGGCCACGCCAGCACCTTCCCACGAAGCGTCCCCGCCCCTCCACCACCGCTTTGCGGCGGTCCCCCTCCCCAAGCGAGCTTGGGGAGGAATGGGTGCTTGAATCCTCCCCATCTCCGATGGGGAGGGGGACCGCCCGGCGCAGCCGGGCGGTGGAGGGGCAGGCCCCAACGAAAAAGGGCCCGGGGTTTCCCCCGAGCCCTTTTCCTTTCACCCAAGGGCGAAAGATCAGTCGCGATCGCCGGTCAGGAAGGCCGGAGCGGCGAATTCGGACGAACCACCCTGCTCGCCACCTTCACGACGGGGACGGTCGCCACGGTCGCGACGGGGGCCGCTGCGGCCTTCGCCCCCGCGATCACCGCCGCGCTCGCCGCCACGATCACCGCCGTCACGACGCGGGCCACGGCCACCCTCGCGCGGGCCACGATCACCACGCGGTTCGCGCGGTTCGCGGGCCGGACGATTGTCCTCCAGTTCCGCACCGGTTTCCTGATCGACGACGCGCATCGACAGGCGGACCTTGCCGCGCGGATCGATCTCGAGCACCTTGACCTTGACTTCCTGGCCTTCGCTCAGGACGTCCGAGACCTTCTCGACGCGCTCGTTCTTGATCTCCGAGACGTGGACCAGACCGTCCTTGCCGCCCATGAAGTTCACGAACGCGCCGAAATCGACCAGGTTGACGACCTTGCCGTTGTAGATCTTGCCGACCTCGGCCTCTTCGACGATGCCCTTGATCCAGTTCATCGCGGCTTCGATCTGCGAACCGTCCGACGAGCTGATCTTGATCACGCCCTCGTCGTCGATATCGACCTTGGCGCCGGTGGTGGCGACGATCTCGCGGATCACCTTGCCGCCGGTGCCGATCACGTCGCGGATCTTCGACTTGTCGATCGTCATCGTCTCGATGCGCGGGGCGTGCGCCGACAGTTCGGTCCGGGTCGAGGACAGCGCCTTGTTCATCTCGTTCAGGATGTGCGCGCGGCCTTCCTTGGCCTGCGCCAGCGCGACCTTCATGATCTCCTCGGTGATACCGGCGATCTTGATGTCCATCTGGAGCGAGGTGATGCCCTCGGAGGTGCCAGCGACCTTGAAGTCCATGTCGCCCAGATGATCCTCGTCACCCAGGATGTCGGACAGGACGGCGAAGTCCTTGCCTTCCAGGATCAGGCCCATGGCGATGCCCGAGACGGGGCGCTTCAGCGGAACGCCCGCATCCATCAGCGACAGCGAGCCGCCGCAGACGGTGGCCATCGACGACGAGCCGTTCGACTCGGTGATGTCGCTGGTCACGCGGATGGTGTAGGGGAATTCCTCCTTCGACGGCAGCACCGGGTGCAGCGCGCGCCATGCCAGCTTGCCATGGCCGATCTCGCGACGGCCCGGCGCGCCGAAGCGGCCCACTTCGCCGACCGAATAGGGCGGGAAGTTATAGTGCAGCATGAAGTGCTGGTACGACAGGCCGTTCAGGCCGTCGATCATCTGCTCCGCATCGCGGGTGCCCAGCGTCGTGGTGGCGATCGTCTGGGTCTCGCCGCGCGTGAACAGCGCCGAGCCGTGCGAACGCGGCAGGAAGTGAACCTCGGCCTCGATCGGACGAATCTGGGTGGTCGAGCGACCGTCGATGCGGCGACCGTCCTTCAGGATCGCGGTGCGGACGATCTCGGCTTCCAGCTTCTTGACGAGCTTGGCGGCGACAAGCTGCTCCTGCGGGCTCCGCTCGGCCATGGCGGCCTTCGCCTTGGCGCGGGCCTCGCCGAGCGCGGTCTGGCGCTGCTGCTTGTCGGTCAGCTTGTAGGCCGCGGTGATGTCCTTGCCGATCAGCTTCTTCAGTTCGGCCTTGACCGCCTTCTGGTCGTCGCCGACCTTCAGTTCCCACGGATCCTTGGCGGCCTGCTCGGCCAGGTCGATGATCGCGTTGATGATCTGCTGCGACGCCTTGTGCGCGTACATGACCGCGCCCAGCATCACCTCTTCGGACAGCTCCTTGGCTTCCGATTCGACCATCATCACCGCATTGTGGGTGGCGGCGACGACCAGGTCGAGATCGCCTTCCAGCGCTTCGGCGTCGGTCGGGTTCAGGACATATTCGCCGTCCTTGTAACCGACGCGCGCCGCGCCGATCGGGCCCATGAAGGGCACGCCCGAGATGGTGAGCGCGGCCGACGCGGCGACCAGCGCCAGGATGTCGGGCTCATTCTCGCCATCGTACGAGAGCACCTGGCAGATGCAGTTGATCTCGTTGTAGAAACCCTCGGGAAAGAGCGGGCGGATCGGACGGTCGATCAGGCGGCTGATCAGCGTCTCACGCTCGGTCGCGCCACGCTCGCGCTTGAAGAAACCGCCGGGGATGCGGCCCGCCGACGAGAACTTCTCCTGATAGTGAACGGTCAGCGGGAAGAAATCCTGCCCTTCCTTCACAGTCTTCGCGGCCGTCACGGCGCACAGCACCACCGTCTCGCCCAGCGTCGCGATCACCGCGCCGTCGGCCTGACGGGCCACCTTGCCGGTTTCGAGGGTCAGCGTCTTGCCGCCCCACTCGATGGCCACTTTCTTGGTATTGAACATGGAATATCCTTCACTCCGACGGGCCTATCCCGCCGGGGCCTATGGGTTGAGCCAAAATTGGCTCTGGAGGTCGGCCGAATTGCCGCCCTTCCGATTGCTCTACCCGGCCCTTTCGCCGGGTTTGATGACATAGAGGCTTTGGGGATGCGCCTTTGCGGCATCCGGTCGGCCCGGTGCTACATACACCAGCCGATAAAAAAAGGGCACCCCCCGATGGGAGTGCCCTTTTTGGTCGCTTGCGCGCCCCGCTGTTACTTGCGGAGGCCGAGCTTGGCGATCAGCGCCAGATAGCGGTCGCCATCCTTGTGACGCAGATAGTCGAGCAGCGAGCGGCGCTTGTTGACCAGCATCAGCAGACCGCGACGCGAATGATTGTCCTTCGCATGGGTCTTGAAGTGGCCGGTCAGGTTCTGGATCCGCTCGGTCAGGATCGCGACCTGGACTTCGGGCGAACCCGTGTCACCCTCGGCGCGGGCATGGTCCTTGATGATTTCCTGACGGCGTTCAGCGGTGATCGACATCGTGATCCTTTCTTCAATCGAGGTTGAAGCCGCGCACGACCCGGACATTTCCGTCCAGCGCCTCTACCAGCGCCACCGGATTCTCACCCAGCATCGCGAAATATTGGCCATCGTCCACGGCGATCCCAACCAGCACACGCCCCTGACGGAGCGCCCCTGCCTGGTCGGGGTCGAGAGCAAGAGCCGGGATGTCGTCCAGCCCCGCCCTCAGCGGCAGGAGTATCTGTTCAAGGGTGCGCGCCTGCCCCATTTCATTCAACTTGTCCAGCGATATCGCGGCCCCCAGCGTGAACGGCCCCGCCTTGATCCGGCGAAGCATGGTGACATGGCCGACCGTGCCGAGTGCCAGCGCGATGTCGCGGGCGAGGCTGCGGATATACGTACCCTTGGAGACATGCGCGGTGAGGGTGATTTCCTGCAACAATTCCTCCCCATCTCCGATGGGGAGGGGGACCGCGCCCGCAGGGCGTGGTGGAGGGGCATCGCCGGTCCGTCCCGCCCCTCCACCATCGCTGACGCGATGGTCCCCCTCCCCAAGCTTGCTTGGGGAGGATTTGAGGCTGTGGATCGTCACCGCGCGACTCGCCAGCACCACCTCTTCCCCGGCGCGCGCGAGGTCATAGGCGCGCTCGCCATCGACCTTCAGCGCCGAATAGGCGGGCGGAACCTGCTCGATCGGCCCGGTGAAGCGCGGCAGCACGGCCTCCAGTGCCTCGCGAGTCGGCCGGACATCGCTCTCCGCGACCGACTCCCCTTCCGCATCCAGCGTCGCGGTCTGCATGCCGAAGCGGATGGTGAAGTCATACACCTTGTCGCTGTCGAGCATCCGCCCGGCCAGCTTGGTCGCCTCCCCCACCGCGATCGGGAGCACGCCGGTCGCCAGCGGATCGAGCGTGCCGCCATGGCCGACCTTGATCCCCTTGCCATAGCCGCCCTGACGCAACACGCGCTTGACCGCGCTCACCCCTTGCGTCGAGCCGAGCCCCAGCGGCTTGTCGAGAATGATCCATCCATGCATCGGCAAGGCGTTAGTCGGGCTGGGCTCCGGCCTCAAGCACCGTGCCGCCCGCCAAGGCCTCACCGAAATGGCGGCGGCACAGCGCGACATAGCGGTCATTGCCGCCGATCTCGGTCTGCGCGCCCTCGGCGATGGCATGGCCCTGCCCATCGACACGCAGGTTCATCGTCGCCTTGGCCCCGCAGACGCACACCGATTTGATCTCGCCGAGCGCATCGGCCAGCGCCAGCAACCGCGCCGATCCGGGGAAAAGCTGTCCCTTGAAGTCGGTGCGCAGGCCGTAGCACAGCACCGGAATGCGGTGCCGGTCCGCCAGCCGTGCCAGTTGGTCGACCTGTTCGGGCGTCAGGAACTGGGCCTCGTCGACCAGGATGCACGCCAGCGGCGTCTCGCCATGCCGATCCAGCGCACAGGCCTCCAGATCGGTCGTCGCGTGGAAGGGCGTCGCCGGCTGCGACAGGCCGATGCGCGAGGCGATGGTGCCATAGGCGAAGCGGTCGTCGATCGCGGCGGTGAACAGCATCGTGTTCATCCCCCGTTCGCGATAGTTGAAATCGGCCTGCAACAGCATGGTCGATTTCCCCGCATTCATGCTGGCATAGTAGAAATAGAGCTTGGCCATCCGCTGTCCTTAGCCAAAGGACGCCGCCTGATCGAGCATCGGGGTTGGCGCGTCGGGAATCGAAATAGCCTGTGCGGAGTGCCGGGCTCATCCGCCCTCCTCCGTCGCCCCAGCCAAGGCTGGGGCCTCCATCGATAATCCCGACCGTCGCTGCGATAACGAACAGTCCTCCGCGCCTCGGCGCGAACCTCATCCCGTGACCTTCGTTCCGTTCAGCCTGAGCGAAGTCGAAGGCCGAGGGAAAAGGCTTGATCGTGATTCGCGCAGAGGCGCGGAGGACGCAGAGGAATTTTGCAAGTCTTCGTACCCCGGCGAAGGCCGGGGTCCAGTTGCGATGGATACACGAGGGCGCGAGGCATTTGCCCCACCCGCCTTGGCGCGCCGCGCCATCAACACTTTGCTACTGGACCCCGGCCTTCGCCGGGGTGGTGCTCCCTATTCGGTGAGGGCTCTTCTTCTCTGCGCCCTCCGCGCCTCTGCGCGAACCAAAAACCTTCGCAGCTTCGCGTGAACCCTATTTTCCAGCGGTCAAAAGGTGGCCTTTGACTTCGCTCAGGCTGAATGGGGGGGCGGGAGTCAGTCGCCGGAGGGCTCCCCCTCCTCCAGATCCTGCGACACCTTGGGCGAGCGGAGCAGCGAGTCGATATGGCTTCCCTCGTCGAAGCTCTCGTCCGCCAGGAATTTCAGCTTGGCGGCGTATTTCATCTTCACCCGGTGCGCGACCTCGCGCTGGAGATAGGCGGTGTTGGTGCGCAGCGCCTTGATGACGACCTCCTCGTCCTTGCCGAGCAGCGGCTTCACGAAGACGGTCGCGTGGCGCAGGTCGGGCGACATGCGCACTTCGGTCACGCTGACCATATGCTTGGCGAGCGTCTCGTCATGCACGTCGCCGCGCGCGAGGATTTCGGACAGGATATGGCGGACCTGCTCGCCGACGCGCAGCAGGCGGACCGAGGGTTCGGCGGGGTTTTTGGACTGGACCATGTGCTTCTTCTTCAAACGGAAATCGCGGCCGCCGGGCAGGCGACCGCGATCAAGTCCGGCAGAGGCGGGCGGCAGGATCACTCCCACCGCCCCGCCGTCATCAGAGCGAACGCTCGCGCAGTTCGACCTCGAAGGTTTCGAGATAGTCGCCCGCCTTGATGTCGGTGAAGTTCTGCGTGAACGTCACACCGCATTCCAGACCGGCGCGAACCTCGGCGACATCGTCCTTGAACCGGCGGAGCGAGTTGATCTCGCCCTGGTAGATGATGACGTCGTTGCGCGTGATGCGCGCCTTGAGCGCCTTGCGGATGACACCCTCGGTGACCAGCAGACCGGCGGCCTTGCCGATCTTGCCCGCCGAGAAGACCTCGCGGATTTCGGCGCGGCCGACGACCGTTTCGAACGCCTCGGGACCCAGCTCGCCCGCCATGCCCGCACGAATCTCGTCGATCAGGTCATAGATGACGTCGTAGTACTTCAACGCCACCTTGTTCCGCTCGGCGATCTCGCGCGCCTTGGCGTTGGCACGGACGTTGAAGCCGATGATCGGGGCTCCGCTCGCGGCTGCCAGCGTCACGTCCGACTCGGTGATGCCACCGACGCCCGAGTGCAGGATACGCGCCTTGATCAGATCCGACTGGATCTTGGTGATCGACGCCACGATCGCCTCGACGGTGCCCTGCGTATCCGCCTTCACGACCAGCGGATATTCCTTCGCCTGGTTCGCCTTCAGCGCCGAGAACATCGACTCCAGGCTGGCCGGGGCCGAGGTGGTGCGCTTCTGGAGCACCACGCTCTGTCGATATTCGGCGACCTCACGGGCACGCGCCTCATTCTCGACGACCTGCAACAGATCGCCCGCCTGAGGCACGCCCGACAGGCCGAGAACCTCGACCGGCATCGCCGGACCGGCCTGCTTCACCTGACGGCCCTTGTCGTCGACCAGCGCCCGGACCTTGCCGCTTTCCGCGCCGACGACGAACACGTCGCCGACCTTCAGCGTGCCGCGCGTGACCAGCACGGTCGCGACCGGACCACGGCCCTTGTCCAGCTTGGCCTCGATCACGCTGCCCTCGGCGGCGCGGTCGGGGTTGGCGGCCAGTTCGAGCAGTTCGGCCTGAAGCTGGATCTTCTCGATCAGCGTATCCAGACCGATCTTCTTGAGCGCCGACACTTCGACGTCCTGGGTTTCGCCACCCATTTCCTCGACCTGCACGTCGTGTTCGAGCAGACGCTCGCGGACGCGCTGGGCATTGGCGTCGTGCTTGTCGATCTTGTTGATCGCGACGATCATCGGCACGCCCGCCGCCTTGGTGTGATTGATCGCCTCGATCGTCTGCGGCATCAGCCCGTCATCGGCCGCGACCACCAGCACCACGATATCCGTGATGTCGGCACCGCGTGCGCGCATTTGGGTAAAGGCTTCGTGGCCCGGCGTGTCGAGGAAGGTGATCTTCGACTTGTCCTTCAGCGTGACCTGATAGGCGCCGATATGCTGGGTGATGCCACCCGCTTCGCCGCGCACCACGTCCGTCCCGCGCAGCGCGTCGAGCAGCGAGGTCTTGCCATGGTCGACATGGCCCATGATCGTCACGACCGGCGGCCGCGGACGCAGGCTCTCGACCGCATCCTCGGTGGTGTCGAGCGCCAGATCGATATCGCTGTCCGAGACGCGGACGATGTTGTGGCCGAATTCGGTCACCAGCAACTCGGCCGTATCCTGGTCGATGGTCTGCGTCATCGTGACGGGCATGCCCATCTTGAACAGCGCCTTGACCAGATCCGCGCCCTTTTCGGCCATGCGGTTGGCGAGTTCCTGAACGGTGATCGCTTCCGGCACCTGCACGTCGCGGACCTGCTTGACCTGCGGCTCGCGCGGGCCGCCAAAGCCACGCTTTTCCTTTTCGCGGGCACGCTTGAGCGCGGCGAGCGAGCGGGCGCGGGCACCGTCCTCGTTGAGCGCACGGTTGACGGTCAGCTTGCCGCCACGACGCTCGTCACCCTTGCGGTCGCGCTGCTGCGGACGGCCCGGAGGCGCGTTGCGCGGCGTCGGCTGGCCCGAGGGCAGGGAGCGCGGTGCGCCGCCCGACGGAGCCGAGGCGTTGCCGCTCGGCGCGCTGGCCGCCGCCGGAGCCGCCGCCGCGGCGGGCGCAGGCGCGGGCTTGGGGGCGGGCTTCGGGATTTCGGGGCGCTGCACCGGCGAGAAACGGCGCGGCGCAGGCATCGACGGATCGCGACCCAGGATCGGCGGCGTCGGCACCGCCGGAGCGGGGGCGGGCGCAGGCGCGGGCTTCGCCGCGACCGGAGCGGGCGCAGGCGTCGGCGCGGGGGCCGGAGTCGGAGCCGCAGCCTCGACCTTGGGCTCTTCGGCCTTGGGCTCGGGGGCCGGGATCACCGGGCGCTCGACCGGACGGAAGGGACGCGGCTGGACCGAGATGGTCGGCGCGGCCGGGGCTTCCGGCTGGGCGTTCACCTGGGCAGGCGCTTCGGCGACAGGCTCGGGAGCCGGTGCCGGAGTCGGGGCGGGCGTCGGCTCGGGCGCCGGAGCAGCGGCGGCCTCGGCGGCGGCACGCGCACGCTCTTCGGCGCGCTGGCGCTCTTCCTCGGCGCGCTGCTGACGCTCGGCATCCTCGCGGCGGCGCATCTCTTCCTGCATGGCAAGGCGCTGTTCCTCGGCCTCACGCAGCAGGCGGGCCTGACGCTCCTGCGCCGTCTCGTTCGACGGAACCGGGCGCGGCGGGGCGACCGGCGCGGCGGCCACGGGGGCTGCCGGGGCCGGAGTCGGTGCAGGCGCGGCCGCCTCGGGGGCGCCACCCTGCGGGCCCAGGACGCGACGGCGCTTCGTCTCGACGATCACGGTGTTCGAGCGGCCGTGGCTGAAGCTCTGCTTCACCTTGCCGGTCTCGACCGTGCGCTTCAGCCCCAAAGGCTGGCGCATTCCGAGTTTCGGCTTGTCGTTGTCGGTCTCGCTCACTCAAAATCCTCGTGTACGGTCACGGCCGTTCGGTCACCGGTAATGTCGGACGCCGATGCGCCTTGCGAGGCCGTTTCGCAAGGCGTTGCCACAGGGTCGGGTCCGATAAAATGCAGCCAGCGGTCGAGCGCTTCGCTCACCCGCTTTGCCGCGTTACGATCTGTCAGGCCGATGTGTACCACATTTTCGCGGCCCAACGCCATTGACAATATGGGGCGTGTGGCGGGCAGTGCCAACCCCTTGAGATCGGACCCTTCACGATCCGATCCCACGCGCCACGCCTGCGCCAGCTTGCGGCACCCATCCTCGCCCGCATCGGACGCATGATAGAGCGCGTGCAACTGTCCCGAGCGCGCCGCCGTCGCGATCTTGTCCGATCCCGTCAGCAATAGCCCCGAGCGCGACTCGAGTCCCAGCCGGTCGAGCGCATTGCGCTCCAGCGCGGCGGTGATGAGCGCGGGCAGGTCATCCGGGATCGAGAACTCGCCCGTCTTGAACGCACGGGCCAAGGCCCCCTTCAACCGCCCCTTCTGGATAGCGATTTCCAGTTCGGCGCGGGTCACGCCGATCCAGCCGCCCCGCCCCGGCGCTTTCGCGCGGACATCGGGCAGCACCCGCCCGTCGGGCGCGAGTGCCAGACGGATCAGGTGCGGGCGCGCGTCATGCTCGCCCGACAGGATGCAGCGGCGGACCGGCCCGTCGATCGAGTCGCGGGCGGCCTTGGCCGCATTCCGGGGACTCCGGCCCTTTCCGGCCGGAGCGGTGTTTACGCCAGCACGCTCATTGTCCCGGTTCCGCATGCGCGTCTCCCCGGGTGCCAGAGGATTGGTTCGAGGCGGGGGCGTCACGGTCGGCGATCAGCTGACCGCCCGCGCCGTAATTCTCCGTCGAGACTTCCTCGATCACGATCTGGACGGCGGCCGGGTTCTTGCCCAGCCGCTCCACCAGCGAACGAGTCACGTCGGCGACGATCTCGGCCTTTTGCTGCTTGGAGGCGGTGCCCGCCAGACGGATCGAGACGAACGGCATCAGGCTTCGTCGCCCTCCGCCTGCTCTTCCCCGGCTTCCACAGCGGGTTCGTCCTCATCGGTGAACCAGTGCGCACGGGCGGCCATGATGATCTCGTTGCCCTGCTCGTCGCTCAGGCCATATTCGGCCAGGATGCCGCCCTTCGGGGCGGGACGCGGGGCATCGTCGCCACGACGACGCGGCTCGGCACGCTTCTTCTCGACCAGTTCGTCGGTCGCGAGGTCGGCCAGATCGTCGAGCGTCTTGATGCCCGCCTTGCCCAGCGTGACCAGCATCGCCTCGGTCAGGTACGGCATTTCGGCCAGCGCGTCCTCGACGCCCAGGCCACGACGCTCGTCACGGGCGGCCTGTTCGCGGCGGTCCAGCGCTTCCTGCGCGCGGCTTTGCAGTTCCTGCGCGAGATCCTCGTCGAAGCCCTCGATCGCGGCCAGTTCGTCGAGTTCGACATAGGCGACCTCTTCCAGCGCGCCGAAGCCCTCGGCAACCAGAAGCTGCGCCAGCGTCTCGTCCACGTCCAGTTCGTTCTGGAACAGTTCGGAGTTCGCCACGAATTCCTTCTGGCGCTTCTCCGACGCGTCGGCCTCGGTCAGGATGTCGATCGCCTTGGCCGTCAACTGGCTGGCCAGGCGGACATTCTGGCCGCGACGACCGATGGCGAGCGACAACTGATCGTCGGGAACGACGACCTCGATCCGGTCCTCTTCCTCGTCGATCACGACGCGGCTGACGTTCGCGGGCTGGAGCGCGTTCACCACGAAGGTCGCGGTGTCGGGCGACCAGGGGATGATGTCGATCTTCTCGCCCTGCATTTCCTGCACGACGGCCTGGACGCGGCTGCCCTTCATGCCGACGCAGGCGCCGACCGGGTCGATGCTCGAATCGTGCGAAATCACGCCGATCTTGGCGCGGCTGCCCGGATCGCGCGCGGCGGCCTTGATCTCGATGATGCCGTCATAGATTTCGGGCACTTCCTGCGCGAACAGTTTCTTCATGAAGTCCGGGTGCGCGCGGGACAGGAAGATCTGGGGCCCGCGATTTTCGCGACGCACGTTCAGGATCAGCGAACGGATGCGGTCGTTCACGCGGACGACTTCGCGCGGAATCTGCTGGTCGCGACGGATCACGCCCTCGGCGCGGCCCAGGTCGACGACGATGTGGCCGAACTCGACACGCTTGACGACGCCGGTGATGATCTCGCCCTGGCGGTCCTTGAACTCGTCATACTGACGGTCGCGCTCGGCGTCGCGGACCTTCTGGAAGATGACCTGCTTGGCCGCCTGCGCCGCGATGCGACCGAATTCGATCGGGGGCAGCGGATCGACAATGAAGTCGCCGATCGCGGCACCCTTTTGCAGCTTCTCGGCACCCTTCAGGTCGATCTGCTTGTAATAATCGTCGACCTGCTCGACCACCTCGACGACGCGCCACAGGCGCAGGTCGCCCGAGTTGGGATCGAGCTTCGCGCGGATGTCGTTCTCGGCGCCGTAGCGGGCACGGGCGGCGCGCTGGATCGCGTCCTCCATCGCCTCGATGACGATGCCCTTGTCGATCATCTTTTCCGAGGCGACCGCATTCGCGATCGCGATCAGTTCCGCCTTGTTGGCGGAAATGGCGGTAGCCATCAGTGCCGTCCTTCCGTGGTGGCGCCGTCCTGTTCGGGCGCGTCCTGATAATAAACCTCTTCCGCGCCCTCGACGGACAGCGGCACCGTCGCGGCGATCAGCCGGTCGGTCATGACGAGCTTGGCGTCCTCGATCGCCGTAAAGGGCAGTTCGTGGCGAACCTCTTCCCCATCAACGATGATGACATTCTCACCCTCGACCCCGGCCAGATCGCCCTTGAACTGCTTGCGACCGTTCCGCTTCTCGGCGAGCGTGATCCGCGCCTCATGACCCGCCCAGTCGGCAAAGTCCTTCAGCCGGGTCAGCGGACGGTCGATACCGGGCGAGGACACCTCCAGCCGATACGCATGGTCGATCGGGTCGCGGCCCTGCTCCTCCAGCGCGTCCATCACATCGGAGATGCGGCGCGACAGGTCGGCGCAGTCGTCGATGTTGAGCTGGCGCGTGTCGGGGCGCTCGGCCATCACCTGGAGCGTGGGGTCCGACGTGCCGCCATACATCTTCACGCGCACGAGCTCGAAGCCGAGCGCCTTGGCCTCGGGTTCGATGAGTTGCGTCAGAAGGGCGATGTCCGCCATGAAAGCTCCAGATGTGCCGGATCGGTGCCGCGGAACCCGTCCCGCAGCCTCTTTCACCCGACGATGTAAGAGAATGCCGCAGTCTATACCTGCAACGCGCTTGCGAAACAAGCACGCATATCGAAGCGTTACGCTGGCCAAGGGCCTGGACGGCCTTCCGGGAGAGACTGAGATGAAGATGCCGCTGCTCGCCGCCTTGCCGGTGGCCCTGATCGCCTGTTCGGGCAATGGACCGGGGCCCGATGAGACGGGCGCGACGCCGCCGGTGACGGTCGCCCCCGGCGGCACGCCCAGCCCCTCGCCCTCCGCCTCCGCCACGCCGCCCGCGACGGTGGTGGACGGCCAGCCCTTCGGCCGGACCGTCATCGCCGATTTCGACGCGCCTTGGGCGATGACCTTCCTGCCCGACCGGCGGATGCTGGTGACCGAGAAGGACGGGCGGATGCTGCTGGTCAGCGCGGACGGGCAACAGCGTCAGACGATCGCGACCATCCCGGTCGATTCGGCGGGCCAGGGCGGATTGATGGACGTGGTCCTCGCCCCCGATTTCGTGCAGTCGGGGCGCATCTATTTCAGCTATTCCGCCGCCGCCGAGGGCGGCAAGCGAGTCGTGCTGGCGCGCGGCCGGTTGCAGGAGGCAGGTGGCGCGGCCCGCCTTGCCGAGATCGAGGCGCTGTGGCGCGCCAGTCCTGCGGTGACCGGCGATGGCCATTATTCGGGCCGGATCGCCTTCTCGCCGGATGGCCAATATCTGTTCGTCACGGCGGGCGACCGGCAGAAATTCACGCCCGCCCAGGACCCCAAGGCGACGCTGGGCAAGGTGCTGCGCCTGACCCCGGACGGCCAGCCCGCCCCCGGCAATCCGCTGGCCGCGCAAGGGTTCGATCCCGCCATCTGGTCCTATGGCCATCGCAACCTGCTCGGCCTCGCCTTCGACGCATCGGGCAATTTGTGGGAGCAGGAGATGGGCCCCAAGGGCGGCGACGAGGTCAATCTGATCCTGCCGGGCCGCAACTATGGCTGGCCCAACGCCTCCAACGGATCGCATTATGATGGGCGCGACATTCCCGATCACCGCGCGGGCGACGGATACGAAGCGCCCAAGGTCTGGTGGAACCCGGTCATCTCGCCGGGCGGGCTGATGATCTATTCGGGATCGATGTTCCCGCAGTGGCGCGGCGACGCCTTTATCGGTGGGCTGTCGAGCAAGTCGCTGGTCCGCGTCGACCTGAACGGCACCAACGCCACCAAGGGCGACCAATGGGACATGGGCGCGCGCATCCGCGAGGTCGAACAGGGGCCGGACGGCGCCATCTATCTGCTGGAGGATGGCGGCGAGTCGCAAGGACGCCTCATCAAACTGACCCCGGCGGGCGCATCCTGAACCCCGCGTCGCCTCGGTCGATAGGCCGGGGCGGTCGGAATGGTCGGACAATTCACTTGACCGGCGCTGGCGGTGGGTCGATCCTGCCGCCGGGAGAAGATGGACGAAGACGCTTCGCTCCACCACCACGGGGAGACGAACCAGATGCCATCGCCGCACCGCATGCCGCCCGGCCGCGCGCGCACGGTCGAGGTGCATTCGCGCGACGCCCGGCTGTCGCGCGGCCTGTCCGGCACCAATTTGGAGCGGGCGGGCGACTATAATCTGCGCACCGTGCTCCAGGTGATCCGCATCCACGGCGAAACGACCCGGATCGCCATCGCCAACCAGACCGGCCTGACCCCGCCGACCATCGCCAACATCACCGGGCGGCTGATCGAGATGGGGCTGATCCGCACCGCCGGGCGGCTTCATCGCGGGCGCGGCCAGCCCGCGCTGAAGATCGAGCTGTGCCCCGACGGCGCGTTCGGCATCGGCCTGACCATCGATCGCGACCATCTGGCCATCGCGATCCTCGACCTGAGCGGTAGGGTTCGCGCCCGCGCCACGCGAGAGATCGGTTTCGCCAGCCCCGACGACGTGCTGGCCTTCATCCGCGACACGCTGGGTCCCGCGCTGGTGGAGGGCAGCGTCGACCGTTCGCGCGTGCTGGGGGTCGGGGTGGCGATGCCGGACGGGGTCGATCGCTCGCTGCCCAATCAGACGCGGGGCTATGACGCCTGGGTCGGGGTCGATCTGGAGACGCTGCTCACCCCCCTGCTGCCCTGGCCGATCCACCGCGACAACGACGCCGCCGCCGCCGCGCTGGGCGAGGCGCAGTATGACCAGGATTTCGAGTGCCCCAGCTTCTTCTACCTGCTGATCACGGCGGGCCTGGGGGGCGGGTTGATCATCGACCGCAGCTATCATCGCGGCGCGCATCGCCGATCGGGCGAGATCGGCCTGATGCCCGATCCCACCGCCGACCGGCCGGGCGCGGTGGTGCAGGACACCGTGTCGCTGGCGGGGCTTCAGGTCCGGCTGGCGGCGGCAGGCCTTGGGCTGGAGTCGCCCGAAACGCTCAGCGAGCATGACGACCCGAAGCTGTCCGCCGTGCTCAACCAGTGGATCGTCGATTCGATCGCCTCGCTGATCCAGCCCTTCGTCGCGGTGACGACCCTGTTCGATCCGCATGCGATCCTGATCGGCGGACGCCTGCCCGCCTGGCTGCTCAACCGGCTGGCGGAGGGGTTGCGCCAGGCGCTGGCGGGGATCGAACTGCCCGCCCGCCCGGTCATCCGTCCCGCCCGCACGGCACAGGACGCCCCCGCGATCGGCGCGGCGATGCTGCCCTTCATGGACCGGCTGCTGCCGTCCGACTCGATCCTGATCCAGGCCGGGCGGGGTTAGTCCCTCCCCTACCCAATCCCGTACCCGTACCCGTACCCGTACCCGTACCCGTACCCGTACCCGTACCCGTACCCGTACCCCGTTCGGCCTGAGCGAAGTCGAAGGCCAAGGGAATCCCTTTGCCTCCGGGACACCGGAAACGGTCCGGCGTGGCCTTCGACTTCGCTCAGGCTGAACGGAGGGTGGGGAAAGGACAAAAGGGCCCGCCTCCCCTTTGGAAGCGGGCCCTTCAGGCATCTTACCATGTCCGGTGGGCTATCAGCCCGCCATGTCCTCCAACTCGCGACCGCGCGTTTCGTTGACCATCGCGCGAACGAAGAAGAACGAGACCGCCGCGAAGAAGGCATAACCGAAATAGGTCACGCTCAGGCCCGGCGATACGGCCAGCGCCGGGAAGCTGACCGAGATGGCGGCATTGGCGATCCACTGCGCGAAGCCCGACACCGCCAGGCCCGAACCGCGGATCTGGTTCGGGAACATCTCGCCCAGCATGACCCACATCACCGGGCCCCAGCTCGCGTTGAAGAAGATGACGTACAGGTTCGCCGCGACCAGCGCGATCACGCCATTGTTGCCGGGCAGGGTCACGCCGCCATTCGCGCCGGTGACGGCGGTCGAAAAGGCATAGGCGACGATCGCCAGCGTCACCGCCATGCCCGCCGATCCGATCAGCAACAGCGGCTTGCGCCCGATCTTGTCGACGGTCGCGATGGTGAACAGGCAGGCCGCGATCGACAGCACGCCCGACAGGATGTTGGTCTGAAGCGCATAATCCTCGGAGAAGCCGACCGCTTCCCACAGGGTCGCACCATAATAGAAGACGACGTTGATGCCGACCAACTGCTGGAAGATCGCTAGGCCGATACCGGCCCACAGGATCGGGCGGATCTTGCCGGTGGTCTTGTCGACCAGATCGGACAGCTTCGGCTTGTGATGATCGGCGGCCAGGCTGGCGCGAATCTCGGCCACCTTGCGGGTCGCCTCGGCCTGGCCGAACAGCCTGGTCAGGACGGTGTGCGCCTCGGCATCGCGGCCCTTGGCGACCAGGAAGCGCGGGCTTTCCGGGATGATCGACAGCGCCGCGAAATAGATCGCCGCCGGGATCGCCTGAAGCCAGAACATCCAGCGCCAGGCAGGATAGCCCAGCCAGAATTCGGCGGTCGAGCCACCGGCATAGCGGGCCAGCGCGAAGTTCGCGACGAAGGCGCCGGTCAGTCCGGTGATGATCATCACCTGTTGCAGGCTCGACAGGCGTCCACGAATCGCCGCAGGCGTCACTTCGGAGATATAGACGGGCGAGATGACGCTCGCCGCGCCGACGCCCAGGCCGCCGATGATGCGCGCGAAGATGAAGATGATCGAATTGCTCGCCGCCCCCGCCAGCAGCGCGCTGACCAGGAACAGGCCCGCGGCCAGCATCATGACGTTGCGACGGCCGATCGCATCGGCCAGGCGACCCGCCCCGAACGCGCCGATCGCCGAGCCGACCAGGATCGCGCCGACATTGACGCCGATACCCAGGCGACCGAGATCGAAGGCCGCCTCCAGCCCCTTCTGGGTGCCGTTGATGACCCCCGAATCATAGCCGAACATGAAACCGCCGATGGTCGCGACGGCGACGATCGCGGTGATGAAACCATGATTGACGCTGCCAGCGCCCAATCCCCTTGTCTTGTCGGTCACCTCGGGCCCTCTCCTGATCCGTGCATGGCGTCTTCGCCTATCGACACGGCAATGTCCTGTCACCGGCGCGATATGCGGCCGGTCATCGATGGTAACGCTATCTTAAAACACCGCGCCGTCAAGCATGCGCATCCACCGCCATTCCCCCATTGCGACGGAATGCGCCCGCGCATCAGATTTCGCGCGGGCGGCGGCGTGGGGCGGCGTCCGACTGGCGGCGGATCAGGCTGTAGTCGAGCAGGCGGTGCGGGGCGGCGTCGCCATTCTTCTGCCGGATGACGGTCGCCATCATCTCCACCGCCGCGCGCGCCATGTCGGCGATCGGCTGGTGAATGGTGGTCAGCTCGGGCCAGATCGTCGTCGACAGGGTGGTGTCGTCGAAGCCGCAAACGGTCAGGTCGCTCGGCACATCCAGCCCGCGCCGGTGCGCCACCGCGACGCTGGCCGCCGCCATGTCGTCGTTGGAGGCGATGATCGCGGTCGGCGGCTCGGGCAGATCGAGCAACCGCTCGGCGGCGTCCAGCCCCGAGCGATAGGTATAGAGGCCGGGCGCGACCAGATCCTCGTCGAACGGCACGCCCATCGCCGCCAGCGCGGCGCGGAACCCCTCGTAACGCCGCGCGCTGGCGGTCAGATTGGGGTTGCCGCAGATGAAGCCGATCCGGCGATGGCCCAGCGTCATCGCATGCCGGGTCATCTCCGCCGCCGCCGCGCGGTCGTCGATCTGCACCGCCATGGTCTTCTCGGGCATCTCCTCGGGCGCGCGACCGGTCGCGACCACCACCGAGGGCACCCCCGCCTCGCGCAGCAGCGCCAGCACCGCGTCCGCCTCGCACAGGGGCGGGGGCAGGATCACGCCATCGATGCCGCCCTTGATCAGGTGCCGCGCCACTTCCATCTCATGATCGCCGATCTCGCACTTCTCGACCACCATCTGCACGTCGAGGCGCGAGGCCTGGTCGAGCGTACCGAGCAGGAATTCGCTCAGATACCCCTGGCTGGGATTGCTGTAGAGCATGCCGACACGAATCTGCGCCGCCCCCGCCAGGCTGCGCGCGGCGGGGTTGGGGGCATAGTTGAGCTGGGCGATCGCCGCTTCCACCTTTTCGCGGGTGGCGGGGCGGACATTGGCCTCGTTGTTGATCACGCGCGAGACGGTCATCAACGAAACACCGGCGGCGCGGGCGACGTCGCTGATCGTGGGAGCGCTGCTGCCGCGGCGCGAAGTCCTGATATTCATGGCGCTACGCTTCCACCTTTCGGACGCCGGACGCAATGCTTTGCGCTCGTTTCCATCCGGGACGACCATGGTAGCGCTTGATTCCCGACGGGCCGGCGTCTAGGGGCCGCATCAGCATCAAGAGTCGGGCCGTCGCCCGGCACCAACCTGCCTCCCGGCAAGGTGGTGCCTCTCCGACAAGGAGGGGGATGTGGCCAGACCGGCAACAACGGGACGATCAGCCACTTTCTCCTCCATCCGACTCGCCCGATTGGACGAAGGATTTGTGATGGACGTGGCCCCCCAGCAATTTGCGAGCGACAATTACGCGGGCATCTGCCCCGAAGCCTGGGCCGCGATGGACCAGGCCAATCGCGGCTATGTCCCCGCTTATGGCGAGGACCCCTATACCGACCGCGCGGCCGACGCCTTTCGCACGCTGTTCCAGACCAAGTGCGAGGTGTTCTTCGCCTTCAACGGCACGGCGGCCAATTCGCTGGCGCTGGCCGCGCTCTGCCAGAGCTATCACAGCGTGATCTGCTCGGCCTCCGCGCATGTGGAGACCGATGAGTGCGGTGCGCCCGAATTCTTCTCCAACGGTTCCAAGCTGCTCGTCGCGCAGACCGAGGACGGCAAGCTGACGCCCGAGGCGGTCCGCGCGCTGGCGACCGGCCGCTCGGACATCCACTTCCCCAAGCCGCGCGCGGTGACGATCACCCAGCCGACCGAGACAGGCCAAGTCTACACGCTGGCCGAGATCCATGCGCTGTCGGCGACCTGCCGCCAACTGGGCCTCAGGCTGCATATGGATGGGGCGCGCTTCGCCAATGCCTGTGCCGCGCTGGGCTGCTCGCCCGCCGACATGACCTGGCGCGCCGGGGTCGATGTGCTCTGCTTCGGCGGCACCAAGAACGGCATGGCGGTGGGAGAGGCGATCCTGTTCTTCGACCGCGTGCTGGCGGAGGATTTCGACTATCGCTGCAAACAGGCGGGGCAGTTGGCGTCGAAGATGCGCTATCTGGCCGCGCCCTGGATCGGGATGCTCGACAGCGGCGCGTGGCTGTCCAACGCCGCGCATGCCAATGCCTGTGCCCGGCGGCTGGCCGACCGGGTGGCGGGCCTTCCCGGCATCGCGCCGATGTTCCCGGTCGAGGCGAATGCGGTGTTCCTCAGCGCACCGCCCGCCGTGCTGGATGGCCTGCGGGCGCGGGGCTGGCGCTTCTACACCTTCATCGGCGGCGGCGCGCGCTTCATGTTCGCCTGGGACGCCGACCCGGCGCGGGTGGACCAGCTGGCCGACGACATCGCGGCGGTGGCGGTCGAGGCGTTGCAGGCGGCGTGACGGGGATTTGGCCGGGCGGCGCGCTCCGTCCGGCCAAGCACTTGATAAGTCGGAAATACTGCCTCATCCTCCGCATCATCGAGGGAGGAACATCGAAATGAAGCGTCATTGGGCAGCGGTCGCCATGGCCGCCGTCATCCTGTCCGCCGCACCGGCGGGTGCACAGTCGTCCGAACCCCGTCCCAAGCCGCAGGAGAAGAAGACCTGTCGCCGGCTGATGCCGACCGGCTCTTTCCTTCCCACGCGCGTGTGCAATACCGAGGCGCAATGGCGCGAGTTCGATGGCGTCAATCAGCAGGGCGTGGGCGAATTCCGCCGCGCGCTCAACATGACCAGCACCAACGAACGCAACCGGCCCAACTGACGGACGCTCCCGCCCCGGCCATGTTGCGTTGGCGGAAGGGTGAGGCGATCAGCGGTCGGCGGGCGCCAGGTCGATCTCCACCCGGCGGTTGCGCGCGCGACCGGCGCTGTCGTCGCTGCCATCGGGCTTGGCATTGGGGGCGATGGGGCGCGTCTCGCCCAACGCGATGAGCTTCATGTCGGCGCGGGCGATCCCCTTACCCGCCAGATAGTCGCGCACCGCCTCGGCCCGCTTGCGCGACATGATGCGGTTGGCCTCGTCATCCCCCTCGCTGTCGGAATGGCCGCTGAGCACGATGCGGCCGCTCTTCACCCTGGGATCGGCGGCGAGCCGGTCGAGCGCCGCGCGTGCATTCTGGTCGAGTGCCGCGCCTCCCTCAACAAAGCCGATGGTCGACAGGCTGGCCCCGGGGTTGGCGGCGACCGCACCGGGCAAGGCGTCGGACCTGGGAGGCATGGCCCCCCTCGTATCGGCGGAGGGTGACGGGTCGGGGACGGGCAGTTCGATCGACACGCCCTTGGCCCCCGCCGCGCGGGCGACCGCCGTATCGCCGGTGTCGCATCCGGCCAAAGCCAAGGCGAGCCCGGTCATGGCCGCCAGCCCCCCCGATCGCATCCGCATTCGCATCCCCCTTGCCCGGTACGGCCCCGACCGATCCGCTCGGACGTGAACCATAAGGGGGCGATTGCTGCGGCGCAAACGGGAGAAGCGCGACACGATGCGTGCGGGAACGGACCAGATCGAGACAGGTGTGCGCGCCTATTCCCCGCTGGGGGGCAGGATGACGCCGCGTTCCTCGCTCAGGATACGCCACCCCGCCAGGAACAACGCCGCAACCACCGGGCCGACGACGATGCCGCTCAGTCCCAGCAGTTCGATCCCGCCGAGCGTGGTCAGGAGCACGATCCAGTCGGGCAGCCCGGTGTCGCGCCCGACCAGGATGGGCCGCAGGATATTGTCGGCCAGGCCGATGACCAGCACGCCCGAGGCGACGACCACCGCCCCCTGCCAGATCGCGCCCGTCGCCAGCAGGTAAATGGCGACCGGCACCCAGATGATCGCCGGGCCGATCGCGGGCAGCAGCGCCGCGATCGCCATCAGCACGCCCCAGAGCAAAGCGGCGGGCACCCCGACGATCCAGAAGGTGATCGCCCCCAGCGCGCCCTGGACCAGCCCGACGATGACCGACCCCTTGATCGTCGCGCGCACCACCGCGACGAAGCTGTCGGCCAGCCGGGCGGCCACGCCCTGCTCCAGCGGCAAGGCACGGACGAAATTCGGGCCCAGCCGGTCGCCGTCGCGGATCAGGAAGAAGGCGACATAGAGGCCGACGCCGAAGGCCAGCGCGAAGGCGAAGGCGTTGCGCCCGATCGACAGCGCCTGGGTCGCGATCTGGCTGACGCTGCTGCTCAAGGTGCGCGAGACGCGCTGTTGCAGCCCCTCGAAACTGCCGATGCCCGAACTGTCCATCATCTGGCGAAGACGGCTGGGCAGCGCGTCGCGCACCTGCTGGAAATATTGCGCGAAATCGATCTGGCCGCTGCGCATCTTCAGATAGACGCCTGACGCCTGATCCACGACCATGCTGCCGATCAGCAGGGTCGGCACGACCACCGCGAAGGTGATGATGAGCATGGTGAGCCCGGCGGCGGTGTTGCGCCGCCCCCCGGTCTTCTCCAGCAGCCAGTGGAACAGCGACCGGAACAGGATCGCCGCCAGCCCCGCCCACAGCAAGGCGATCAGAAAGCCGGAAATGACCGCGATCAGGCCGATGGTGATGAGCGCGAGGAAGAGGATGAATCCCCCCCGTTCGATCTTCTGCCGGTCGATGATCATATGGTCCTCCCCCATTCGCATCGCGGCCTAACCGTCACGTCGCCGCAACGGTTCCGTGATTTGGGTTAATCGGATGACGGGGATGTTACACTTTGGGAAGCCGCCTCCCTCCGTTCGGCCTGAGCGAAGTCGAAGGCCAAGGGAATCCCTTTCCCCGGGATCGCGGCAAAGGTTCAGGCGCGACCTTCGACTTCGCTCAGGCTGAACGGAGTTGGGGAAGTCCGATCCTCCCCGACACGGGGAGGGGGACCATGCGGAGCATGGTGGAGGGGGATCGCCGCCGGGCAAGCCCCCTCCGTCAGCGCTTGCGCGCTGCCACCTCCCCGTGCCGGGGAGGATCGTCCATTACTCCGCCGCGACCGCCTCGACGCTGTCGTCGAGCGGATGCGCCAGGCGGGTCAGCATTTCCTTCGGGCAGACCTGCCAGAAATGCCCGGCGACCCGGTTCCAGTCCTCCAGCAGGCCCTTCGACCACTTGCTATCGGTACGCTCGGCATGTTCGGCGACCAGACCGCGCAACACACCTTCCCAATGCGCCGAGGCGAGCCGCTGCCACACGATATTCTCGGGGTTGGCGCGGCGGGGGAAGCGATCCTCGGGGTCGTAGAGAAAGGCCATGCCGCCGGTCATGCCTGCGCCGAAGTTCGCGCCGACCTCCCCAAGCACGACGGCGGTGCCGCCGGTCATGTACTCGCACCCGTTCGCGCCGCAGCCCTCGACCACCACGGTCGCGCCCGAATTGCGGACCGCGAAACGCTCGCCCGCCTGGCCCGCCGCGAACAGCTTGCCCGAGGTCGCGCCATAGAGGACGGTGTTGCCGATGATCGTGTTGTTCTGGCTGGCCAGCGGCGAGCTGACCGCCGGGCGGACGATGATCGTGCCACCCGACAGGCCCTTGCCGACATAGTCATTGGCGTCGCCGAACACCTCCAGCGTCACGCCCTTGCACAGGAACGCGCCCGCCGACTGGCCCGCGCTCCCGCGCAACCGCACGGTGACGTGGCCATCGGCCAGCTTGCTCATTCCGAACTTGCGGGTGATCTCCGACGATAGCCGCGTGCCGACCGCGCGGTGGGTGTTGCGCACCGAATAGGTCAGCTGCATCTTCTCGCCGCGCGAGAAGACCGCCGATGCGTCCTTGATGATCTGCGCGTCCAGGCTGTCGGGCACTTCGTTGCGGAAGGTCGACAGGCTGAACCGCCGCTCGGCATCGGTCGCATCGACCTTGGCCAGCACCGGGTTGAGGTCGAGATCGTCGAGATGCTCGGCCCCGCGGCTGACCTGGCGGAGCAGCTCGGTCCGCCCGATCACCTCGTTCAGCGACCGCACGCCGAGGCGGGCGAGAATGTCGCGGACTTCCTCGGCGATGAAGGTCATCAGGTTGATGACCTTTTCCGGCGTGCCGGTGAACTTGGCGCGAAGCCGTTCGTCCTGCACGCAGACGCCGACCGGGCAGGTGTTCGAATGGCACTGGCGCACCATGATGCAGCCCATCGCGACGAGGCTCAGCGTGCCGATGCCGAACTCTTCCGCGCCCAGGATCGCCGCGATCACGATGTCACGCCCGGTCTTCAGGCCGCCGTCCGCCCGCAGACGGATACGCCCGCGCAGACCGTTGAGGGTCAGCGTCTGGTTGACCTCCGACAGGCCCATTTCCCAGGGCGTCCCGGCGTATTTGATCGAGGTCTGGGGCGAAGCGCCCGTGCCGCCGACATGGCCCGACACCAGGATGACGTCGGCATGCGCCTTGGCCACGCCCGCCGCGACGGTGCCGATGCCCGCCGAGGAGACGAGCTTCACGCAGACGCGCGCGCGCGGGTTGATCTGCTTGCAGTCATAGATGAGCTGCGCGAGATCCTCGATCGAGTAGATATCGTGGTGCGGCGGCGGCGAGATCAGCGTCACGCCCGGCGTCGCATGGCGAAGCTTGGCGATGAACTCGGTCACCTTGAAGCCGGGCAACTGCCCGCCCTCGCCGGGCTTGGCGCCTTGCGCGACCTTGATCTCGATCTCATCGCAGGCGTTCAGATATTCCGCCGTCACGCCGAAGCGACCGCTCGCGATCTGCTTGATCGTCGAGTTGGCGTTGTCGCCATTATCATAGGGCTGGTAGCGCAGCTTGTCCTCGCCGCCCTCGCCCGACACGGCCTTGGCGCCGATCCGGTTCATCGCGATCGCCAGCGTCTCATGCGCTTCGGGCGACAGCGCGCCCAGCGACATGCCCGGCGTGACGAAGCGCTTGCGGATCTCGGTGATCGCCTCGACCTGATCGACCGGCACGCCTTCGTTCGGGAAGTTGAACTGGAGCAGGTCGCGCAAATAGACCGGCGGCAGGTCGCCGACCCCGCGCGAGAATTGCAGATAGGTCGAATAGCTGTCGGTCGCGACCGCCGTCTGCAACAGGTGCATCAACTGCGCCGAATAGGCATGGGTCTCGCCGCCATCGCGCTGGCGATAGAAGCCGCCGATCGGCAGCGTCGCGACATGCTGGTCCCAGGCCGCCTCGTGGCGGACCATCGCCGAGTAATGGAGCGAGTTGTAACCCTCGCCCGAAATCTTGGCGGGCATGCCGGGGAACAGGTCGTTGACCAGCGCACGGGACAGGCCGACCGCCTCGAAATTATAGCCGCCGCGATAGCTGGAGATCACCGCGATCCCCATCTTGGCCATGATTTTGAGCAGCCCGTCCTCGATCGCGGTGCGATGGTTGGTCAGGCATTGGTCGATGGTGAGGTCGCCGAACAGGCCACGGCCATGACGGTCGACGATCGCCGCTTCGGCCAGATAGGCGTTCACCGTGGTCGCGCCGACGCCGATGAGCACCGCATAATAATGGGTGTCGAGGCATTCGGCCGAGCGGATGTTGATCGACGCATAGGAGCGCAGGCCCCGGCGGACGAGATGCGTGTGCACCGCCGCCGCCGCCAGCACGCCCGCAATCGCGACCCGGCCTTCGGAGACATGCTCGTCGGTCAGGAACAGTTCGGAGCGCCCTTCGCGCACCGCCTGCTCGGCCTGGTTGCGGATGCGCTGGATCGCGGCGCGTAAGCGATCGGGACCGCCCTCCGCCTCGAAGGTGCAGTCGATCTCCGCCGCCGAACGCCCGAAATGCGCCTTCAGACGGTGCCAGTCCGCACCGGTCAGGACCGGCGACGGCAGGACCAGCACACGCTCACGCCGATCCTCGGTGTCGAGGATGTTGGCGAGATTGCCGAACCGGGTCTTGAGCGACATCACATAGCGCTCGCGAAGCGAGTCGATCGGCGGGTTCGTCACTTGGCTGAAATTCTGGCGGAAGAACTGGCTGATGAGGCGCGGCTTGTCGGAGATGACCGCCAGCGGCGTGTCGTCGCCCATCGAGCCGATCGCTTCCTTGCCCCCTTCGGCCATGGGGGACAGGATCAACTCCATATCCTCCATGGTCTGGCCTGCTGCGACCTGACGGCGCAGCATCTCCGCGCGCGGCATCCGCACCAGCGCTTCGTCCTCGGACGGCGCGGGCAACTGGTCCATGGTCAGGAACTCGCCGATCATCGCGGCATAGTCCTGCTCGCCTGCGATCTGGTCCTTGATCGCGCGGTCGTCGTACAGCTTGCCCTCGGCCAGATCGACCGCGATCATCTGCCCCGGCCCCAACCGGCCCTTGGCGGTGATGGTGGCTTCCGGCACCACGACCATGCCGCTTTCCGACCCCACGATCAGCAGGCCGTCGGCGGTCAGCGTATAGCGCAGCGGACGCAACGCGTTGCGGTCCATGCCCGCCACCGCCCAGCGGCCATCGGTCATGGCGAGGGCGGCGGGACCGTCCCATGGCTCCATGACGGAGGCGAGATACTGGTACATCTCGGCATGGGCCTTGGGCGCGTCGAGATCCTTCTGCCACGCCTCGGGCACCAGCATCAGCTTGGCGGTCGGCGCGTCGCGGCCGGAGCGGCAGATCGCCTCGAACACCGCATCCAGCGCGGCGGTATCGGACGCCCCCGCCGGGATCACCGGCTTGATGTCCTCCGAATTGTCGCCGAACGCGATCGAGGCCATGCGGATCTCGTGGCTGAGCATCCAGTTCTTGTTGCCGCGGATCGTGTTGATCTCGCCATTATGCGCCAGGCAGCGGAAGGGCTGCGCCAGCCACCATTGCGGGAAGGTGTTGGTCGAATAACGCTGGTGGAAGATCGCCACGCGGCTTTCGAACCGATGGTCCTGCAAATCCGGGTAAAAGACCGACAGGCTCTCGGCGAGGAACAGCCCCTTGTAGATGATCGAGCGGCAGGACAGCGAACAGATATAGAAGCCGCTGATCTGCGCCGCGATCACCCGCTTTTCGATGCGACGGCGGACCAGATACAGGTTCTTCTCGAACTCGGCGGCATCGACCTCGTCGGGCATCGGCCCGGCGATCATGATCTGCTCGATCTCCGGCCGGGTCGCCTGCGCCTTCAACCCGATGACCGACACGTCGACCGGCACCTGGCGCCAGCCATAGATGGTGTAGCCCGCCTCGATGATGACGCTCTCGACGATGGTGCGGCAGGTTTCCTGCGCGCCCAGATCGGTGCGCGGCATGAAGATCATGCCGACCGCCAGCCGGTTGGGCAGCACCTTGTGCCCCGACGCGGCAATGGCGTCGTCGAAGAACCGATGTGGCAGGTCGACATGCAGCCCGGCCCCGTCGCCGGTCTTGCCGTCCGCATCCACCGCGCCCCGGTGCCACACCGCCTTCAGCGCGTCGATCGCCGACTGGACGACCCGACGCGAGGGCTGGCCATCGGTGGCCGCGACCATGCCGACGCCGCACGCATCGCCCTCGAATTCGGGGCGGTACATGCCGTGCTCGGCGAGATATTGGCGCTGGTCGGTCATCATGTCTTGTCCTGCTGGAACGTCCTGCATCGAGATGGCGTCGCGCATCATGCGGCCACCTTTTCGCGCGCGCCGATCTTCGCGCGTGCCTTCAGCCATTTGTGCATCGCCTGCGCTACATCGCGACCGTCACGGATCGCCCACACCACTAGGCTCGCCCCGCGCACGATGTCTCCGGCCGCGAACACGCCGTCCAGGCTGGTCATCAGCGTACGACCATCGACCAGCACCGTGCCCCAGCGGCTGACGCCCAGTTCCGCCGTACCGAACAGGCTGGGCAGGTCCTCGGCATCGAAGCCCAGTGCCTTGATGACCATGTCCGCCTCCAGCAGATGGTCGGCACCCGGCTCGACTTCCGGCGCGCGCCGTCCGCTGGCGTCGGGTGCGCCCAGCCGCATCTTGGCGGCGCGCACGCCCGTCACCGTCTCGCCCCCCTCGAAGCCGAGCGGCGCGGACAGCCAGACGAATTCGGCCCCCTCTTCCTCCGCATTGGCGACTTCGCGCTGCGAGCCAGGCATATTGGCGCGGTCGCGGCGATAGAGGCACTTCACCGACTTGGCCCCCTGGCGGATCGCGGTGCGGACGCAGTCCATCGCGGTGTCGCCGCCGCCGATCACGACGACATTCTTGCCCTCGGCGTTCAGCGAGCCATTCTCGAACGCCTCGACCGTGTCGCCGAAGCTCTTGCGGTTGGACGCGGTCAGATAGTCGAGCGCGGCGATCACGCCGTTCGCGCCCGAACCGTCCACATCGACATTGCGCGCCTTGTATACGCCGGTCGCGATCAGCACCGCGTCATGGCGACGGCGCAGGTCCTCCAGCGTCGCATCCTCGCCGACCGAGAAGCCCTCGTGGAAGACGATGCCGCCCGCCTTCAGCCGCTCGACCCGGCGCATGACGACGGGCTTTTCCAGCTTGAAACCGGGAATGCCATAGGTCAGCAGCCCGCCCGCACGGTCGTGCCGGTCATAGACATGGACATCGTAACCCGAGACGCGCAGATATTCCGCCGCCGTCAGGCCCGCAGGGCCCGCGCCGATCACCGCGACCGACTGGCCCCGCTCGGGCCCCGGCACCAGCGGCTCGACCCAACCCTCTTCCCAGGCGGTGTCGGTGATGAACTTTTCGACAGAGCCAATCGTGACCGCGCCGTGACCCGAAAATTCGATGACGCAATTGCCCTCGCACAGCCGGTCCTGCGGGCAGATGCGGCCGCAGATTTCCGGCATGGTCGAGGTGCTGTTGGACAGTTCATAGGCCTCGCGCAGCCGCCCCTCGGCGGTCAGGCGCAGCCAGTCGGGGATATGGTTGTGCAGCGGGCAATGGACCGAGCAATAGGGCACGCCGCATTGCGAGCAGCGCCCCGCCTGATCCTCCGCCGCCGGGGGCGCATAACGTTCGGCGATCTCGCGGAAATCCTCCGCGCGCGCCTCGGCAGCCCGCTTGGCCGGATAAGCCTGCTCGCGGCCTACAAACTTCAGCATAGAATCGTTCGCCATATGCGCCTCCGAAGAGCCGGATATTGCGCGAACGACCTTATGTCACCTTAAAATCGACATATAGGACATAATTGATGCCCTATTTATACACTTCAAACCGGGCAAACGCCGCTTATTGCGACCAACCCGCAATAAATAAGGTCCATTCCGGTATCAATGCATGGTCAGCAGGGCCAAGGCGATGCCGCCCGCGACGATTCGGTACCAGGCAAAGGGGCCGAAACCATGTTTTCCCACGATTCCAACGAACCAGCGCACCACCAGCAACGCGACGACGAACGCCACGATAAAGCCGATCGCGATTTCCAGCGGTCCGACGCTGTTCCCGGCGCGCATCGCATCCATATGCCCCGCCGTCTCCACGACGCTGGCCCCCAGCATGGTGGGGATAGCGAGGAAGAAGCTGAACTCCGCCGCCGTGCGCCGCTCGACGCCCAGGGTCAGCGCGCCCAGAATCGTCGCGCCCGAACGGCTGACCCCCGGAATCATCGCCAGACATTGGAGGAAGCCGACGCCCAGCGCCGTCTTGGCAGGCACCGCCGCGATGCCGCGCGTATTGCCGGGCTTCACCAGCCGCTCGATCACCAGGATCGCGACGCCGCCGACGATCAGCGCGATCGCCACGACCTTGGGCTGGAGCAGCAGCGCCTCGATATGCTTCTTTGCCAGTACCCCGATGACGGCGGCGGGGATGAAGGCGATCAGCAGGTTGCGCACGAAGCGGATCGAGCCGGGATCGCGCCTGGCCAGCCCGACCAGCACCGTCCAGAAGGTCCGCCAGTAGAGGACAACGACCGCCAGGATCGCGCCCAGCTGGATGACGATATTGAACATCTGCCACCGATCATCGTCATAGCCGAGCAGCGCGCCCGCCAGAATCAGATGGCCGGTGGACGATACCGGCAGGAATTCGGTGACCCCCTCGACAATGCCGAGGATGATGGCGGCTATCAGATCGTTCACGCAAGTCCCCAAAAAATAAGCCCCGCCGCCATAGGGCGACGGGGCGATGAGCGAAACGGCAAAGACGGCGAGACCGGGACGGTTCAGGCCGCCAGGGTCTCCGTCCGTCGTCCGAAACGCCCCGCCTTGCGGAATCGCACCAGATAGTCGGGTGCGACCGCCGCCAGCGGCGCGGGCGTGACGCCCAGTTCGGCCAGACCCGGCGCACCGGCGGCGACGACATTGTCCTGTTGCAGCATCAGCCACTGGTCCCGGCTGATCGGCGAGCCCGGCAGGCGCGCCAGCAGCGCCCCGGCAAAGTCCGGCAGTTCGACGAAATTCGGCTTGCGGCCCAGCGTCTTGGCGATCCAGCGGATCAGCTCGCCCATCGCAATCACGTCCGGCCCGCCCAGCTCATAGATATGGCCGCCATGCGCTTCGGGATCGCGCAGCGCGGTGGCCACCGCCTCGCCCACGTCCCCGGCGAAGACCGGCTGGAACTTCACGCCCGCGCGCAGGATCGGCACGATCGGGGCCGACACCATGCCCGCGAACCGGTTCACGAACTGATCCTCGCGCCCGAACACGATCGAGGGGCGAAGGATGGTCGCGTCCGGGAAAGCCTGACGCACCGCCGCCTCGCCCTGCCCCTTGGAGCGGGCATAGGCCGCCGCGCCATTCTCGTCCGCGCCGATCGCCGAGACATGGACCAGCGCGCCGACACCGGCATGGCGTACGGCCTCGGCGACCGCGCGCGCGCCATCGACGTGGATACGCTGCATATTGCCGCCCATCACGCCGACCAGATTGACGACCGCATCCGCCCCCTCGACCGCGCGCGCCACCGTGTCCGGGCGGGCGATATCGACCGCGACGAACTGGGTCTGGCCCAAGCCGCCCTGGGTGCGAAGGAAATAGGCCTGACGCGGGTCGCGCTGTGCGATCCGCACCCGCGTTCCGTCGCGCATCAACTCGCGTGCGACATAGCGGCCCAGAAAGCCCCCGCCGCCGATCAGCGTCACCAGCTTGTTCGTCATGCCCGTCCTTATTCGCCAGATTTTTCGTGCACCGCCCCTTTGCCCCGCAAAAAAGCCGTTGACAAGGATTCGAACCCTCCCCTAAAGGCGCGGACCTACCCCGTGCCCAGATGGCGGAATTGGTAGACGCACCAGCTTCAGGTGCTGGCGATCGCAAGGTCGTGGAGGTTCGAGTCCTCTTCTGGGCACCACTTTCCAACATTGGTGGAAAATGTGAGGCGGCTGTCGAAAGACGGCCGCCGACACGTGCTTGTCGCGTTGCTTTCGGCGGACGGGCCGAATTCGGTACCGATGTTTCTGGTCCCCCGGACCGGGCGACGATCGGGGCAACAATATGCTTGCCAATATTCCCCCCTTTGCGGATGACCGACCCGACAGCCGCAAGACAAGTTCGGTGACGGGGCGAAAGCGACGATGGTCCTGATCAAGACGGGATTGATCTATTTCGATCAGGCGATCCGCCAAGGGTCGATCCGCAAGGCGGCGGAATCGCTCAACATCGCCTCCTCGGCGGTCAATCGCCAGTTGTTGCAGCTGGAGGACGAGCTTCAGGTGCAGTTGTTCGTCCGTATGCCGCGCGGCATACGCCCGACGGCGGCGGGCGAGGCGCTGCTCGGCTATATCCGGCGCTGGAAGCGCGAAAGCGTCGCGCTGCACCACGAAATGCTGCGGTTGCGCGGTGGGGAGCGCGGCGTGATCCGCATCGCCGCCGCCGAAAGCCTGGCGGACCAGCTCGTTCCCCGCGCCATCGCCCGCCACCAGGAACGCTTTCCCCTGATCGAATTTTCGCTGCTGGCCGGGGACAATCACCGGGTGAAGGCGGAATTGCTGGCCAAGGAGGCGGACGTCATCTGCGCCTTCGACCTGACCGGAACCCCGCGCACCGCGACGGTGGCGCATGTCCACACGCCGATCGGCGTCATCGTGCCGCCGGGCCATCCCCTGGCCGCGCTGGACCGGGTGACGCTGGCCGACTGTATCCCGCATCCGGTGGTGACGCCGAACGACGACTGGCTGAAGCAGAGCGTCCTCCACGATCTGTTCGACGCCAGCGACGTGCCGCTGAAGCGCGTCGCCACGGTTGAGCGGATCGACACGCTGAAGAATCTGGTCCGCGCGCGTGTCGGCATCGCCTTCCTGTCGCGCATCGGGCTGGAGCGCGAGCTGACGGCGGGCGAGCTGTGCTGGGTGCCGCTGGCCGAGGGGATCGTCCGTCCGGCCAGCGTCTCGATGCTGCTGCAACGCGGGCGGGTGCTGCCCATCTATCTCAGCAGCTTTGTCGACATTCTGAAGGAGGAGTTTGCGCGGCTGGACGAATGACGGGCTCCGCCTCCGCCGCGTCGGCCAGCCGCCGCGCCAGGAAGGCGCAGGCGATCAGCTGCAACTGGTGGAAGACCATGACCGGCAGCAGGACGATGCCGACCTGCGCGGGCGGGAACAACACCCCCGCCATCGGCACACCGGTCGCCAGGCTCTTCTTCGATCCGCAGAAGCGCATCACGACCGCGTCCGCCGGGGCCAGCTTCATCGCGCGCGCCATCACCCCGGTCAGCACCAGTACCAGCGCCAGCAGCAGCGCGCACCACCCGACCAGCGCGGCCAGCTCCGCCGCCCCGACCCGCGACCACAGTCCCTCGCTCACCGCCGCGCCGAACGCGGTATAGACGACCAGCAGGATCGACCCGCGATCCAGCGTGGTGACCAGCCGCTTGCGCGCCGCGATCCACTCGCCGATCCACGGGCGCAGCATATGCCCCGCCGCGAACGGCACCAGCAATTGCAGCACGATGGTGCGCACCGACTCGAACGACAGCGCGACCCCGCCCGTGCCGGGCAGCAGCAAAGCGGCGAGCGCGGGCGTGACCGCGATACCCAGCAGGTTGGACAGCGACGCGCTGCACACCGCCGCCGCGACATTGCCGCGCGCGATGGCGGTGAAGGCGATCGAGGATTGCACCGTCGAAGGCAGCAGGGTGAGGAACAGCAAGCCGGTGGCCAGGTTCGGCGCGGCCAGCCCGCCGATGATGAGGCCGAGCAGCGGGAACAGCACGAAGCTGGTCGCCAGGATCGCGCCGTGCAACCGCCAGTGCCGCGCCCCCGCCAGCAGCGCGCTGCGCGACAGTTTCGCGCCATGGACGAAGAACAAAGCGACGATGGCGGTATCGGCGAGGATGTCGAAGAACGGGACTCCGGCCCCGCGCGGCGGCAGCAGCGTCGCGATCAGCACTGTCGCCAGCAGCATCAGCACATAGGGTTCGATGGTCGCGAGCAGTCGGCGGATCATCGCGTCACTCCGGTGCGAAACATGCGGGTCAACTGCCCCGATAGGTGGAATAGCTATAGGGCGAGACGAGCAGCGGCACATGATAATGCCCCCCCGCCCCGGCGATCCCGAAGTCGATCGTCACCCGGTCCAGAAAGGGCGGATCGGCCAGCGCGACTCCGATGCCACGGAAATAATCCGCCACCGCGAAGCGCAACACATAACGCCCCGGCGACAGACGCAGCGTCGCCAGTTCCGGGCAGCGCCCATCCGCATTGGTCCACCCCTCGAACAGTCGCGCGCCCTCCCCGTCGAGCAGGGTGACCACGATCCCCGCCGCCGGGCCGCCGCGCACCGTGTCGAGGACATGGGTGGACAGGGTCGCGCTCATGCCGACGCCGCCATGCGCGGCCAGGAGCCGAGGAATTCGGGCTCGTCATAGTCCAGATAGGCCACCATCATCGCGTCGCGATCATCGACGAACAACTGGTCGGCGACCCCCGCCACCAGCCGGGGCAGCGCGTGACGAAGCCCCGACAGTGCCGAGGCGGACAGGCCCAGGCTGACAAGCCCCGAATAGTTGAACGCGAACAGCCCATGCAGCGCCGCCGCATGGGTAGGCTCGCGCGGCAGGAACTGGAAATTCGGGCCCAGATAGGGGTGCGCGTCGATCAGCGGATGGGCGCTCGCCGGATCCGCCGGTCGATAGCGGTCGGACCAGCGCGCAATGCCGTCCGCGACCAGCGCCAGTTCGGGCCGCAGGGCCGGGTCGGTGACCAGGCCGGTCGACAGGACGAGGAAGTCGAACGTCTCGGTCCCGCGCGGGGTCGTCACCGCCACCCCCTCGCCGGCGTCGGCTACGTCGAGCCAGGGTGTGCCGAGATGCAGATGGAAGCCAGGCAGCGCCGAGGCACGGTCGAAGGTGTCGTTGGTCGGCGGCTGGCTGCGGTCGAAAAAGGAGACCATCATCCGATATTTGGCGTCATCGTCCAACGCGGCGAAGCGGCCTACGATGCCGCTGCGCTCCATATGCCGGATCGGGTTGACGCGCGGCAAGGCGGGGCGGCGGACAAAGACATGCGCCTCCGCCACCCCGGCGGACAGCGCGGCATGGGCATTGTCGAACGCCGAGGCGCCCGCCCCCAGCAGCGCGATCCGCTTCCCCGCCAGTGCGGCATAGTCGATCGCGGCGGAGGTATGGGCATAAAGCGTCGGGGCCAGGCGGTCGCGCACCATCGGGGGGACATGCCAATGGCCCCCGCCCTGGATGCCGGTCGCCAGCACCACCTTGCGCGCGAGCAGCGGCGCATCGTCCGCCAGATGGACCCGGAACCGCCCCCCGAGCGGCTCGATCAGCGTCACCCGCGCCTCGTTGCGCACCGGCAGGTTCAGCACCGCGCGATACCAGCGCAGATAGGCCATCCAGTCGCGCCGGGGGATCTTGTCCAGCGCCTCCCACCCTTGCGCCCCATGCTGCGCCTCCCAAAAGGCGCGGAAGGTCAGCGAGGGGATGCCTAAGTCGATGGCGGTCAGATGCTTGGGTGTGCGCAGCGTCATCATCCGCGCATAGGTGTCCCACGGCCCCTCATAGCCCGCCGGATTCTCGTCCAGCACCAGGATGTCGGACACCCGCTCGCGCATCAGGCCGAAGGCCGCGCCCAGCCCGCTCTGCCCACCGCCGACGATGATGACGTCATGGACATGGCCCTCCGCATCGCTTTGCGGCCGGGTCCAGGTCGGGCCGCCATGCGCCAGGCGTTCGAGATCGGTCGCGACCTGCTGCGCCAAAGCGGCCAGGCCGATGGGATGGGTCATGACAGGGTCTCCAGTCGCAGGCGGACGATATGGCCGATCTCGGTCAGGGCGGTGGCGATCTCCGTCTCTCGATCATGCTCCAGCCGCTCGGCCATGGCGCGGAGGATGCCCGCCCGGTCGGTCCGCCGGACGCAGATGACGAAGGGAAAGCCGAACCGCTCGCGATAGGCGGCGTTGAGCGCATGGAAGTGTTCGAATTCCTCGGGGGTCATGCGGTCCAGTCCGGCGGACGCCTGTTCGCTCTGCGATTCGGCGGTCAGCGTGCCCGCGATGGCGGCACGTCCGGCGAGTTCGGGATGGGCGCGGATCACCGACAGGCGTTCTTCAGGCGTGGCCGCGTCCAGCACCGCCATGATGGCTTCCCCCACATCGGCGAAGGGTCGCCGTACGGCCGCGCGTTCCACCACCCAGGGCGAATGCTCGACCACGCTGCCATAGCGGGCGACGAAGGCCGCGTCCGACAGGCTGTTGAAATCGCTCATGATCCGCTCCCCTCGATGGAGACATGCGCGGCCACCACCTTCCACCCATCGGCGAAGCGGACCCATGTCTGGCTCTGTCGCCCGCGCCTTGTGTCGCCTTCGCGGAAGAACTCGGCATGGGCGGTGGCATGATCGTGGCCGAAACTATGGATCGCGACCTGGCCCAGCCGACGCTGCGGCGATCCGCCGCGCCCCCTGCGAAAGGCGCGAATGGCCTCCGCGCCGTACAGCACCTCGCCCACGCCATAGCGGATGGTGCTGGGGTGATCGTGGAACAGCCGGTCCATGGCGGGCACGTCATCGGCCATCAGCGCGGCTTCA
Organism: Sphingomonas sp. 2378; assembly: GCF_038084995.1. NCBI lineage: Bacteria > Pseudomonadati > Pseudomonadota > Alphaproteobacteria > Sphingomonadales > Sphingomonadaceae > Sphingomonas > Sphingomonas sp. 2378. The sequence continues at coordinate 72,578 of NZ_JAXCMJ010000010.1, read as the reverse complement.
TAGGCCAGGAAGGCGGCCGTCACCTCGGCCACGACTTGCGGGTCGTCGATCGTCATGCGGGGTGTACCTGTTGCCAGTGTCGGGCGATGTCGATGCGGCGCGCGATCCAGGCGTCGCCGCTGGTGACCACATGGTCGACGAAGCGGGCGAGCGCCGCCGCGCGGCCGGGACGACCCGCGATGCGTCCGTGCAGGCCCACCGACATCATCCGCCCGCCCTCGGCGCGCAACTGCTCGAAGGTATCGCGTAGATAGCGGAAAAAGGGCTCGCCATCGGCAAAGCCGTTATAGGCGACGAACTTCATGTCATTGGCGTCGAGCGTATAGGGCACGATCAACTGCGCCCGCCCGCCATTGGCCCCGGCATGGCGACGATCCCAATAGGGCAGGTCGTCGGCATAGCTGTCCGCATCATAGACGAACCCACCTTCGGCGGCGACCAGCGCGGCGGTCGCGGGCGAGGTCCGCCCCTGATACCAGCCGAGCGGCCGCGTGCCGGTCAGCCGGGTGTGCAGCGCGATCGCCTCGGCGATATGCGCGCGCTCCACCTCGGGCGGGACATATTGATAGTCGATCCAGCGCAGGCCGTGGCTGGCAATCTCCCAATCGGCGGACAGCATCGCATCGACCGTCGCCGGATTGGCGGCCATGGCGGTGGCGACCGCAAAGGCCGTGACCGGCACCTGCCTCTCGGCGAACAGGCGATGCAGCCGCCAGAAACCGGCGCGCGCGCCATATTCGTACAGGCTTTCCATCGCCATGGCGCGCGCCGGATGGCTGGCCGCGCCGACCATCTCCGACAGGAACGCCTCCGACCCGGCATCGCCGTTCAGGACGCAATTCTCCGCGCCCTCCTCGACATTGACGACGAACTGGACCGCGACGCGCGCCCCGCCCGGCCAGCGGGGATCGGGCGGCGTCGGGCCATAGCCCACCAGGTCACGCGCGGCGCTCATGCGGCATAGCTTTCCAGCGCGGCATCGACCCCGGCCCCGGCGGGCAGCGCCAGCCCCTCGGCCCGGAGCACCGCCTCCAGCGCGGCGAGGGTCAGCAGCACCTTATGCTTCATGGCGTTATATCCCATCGCGCCGATGCGCCACATCCGGCCCTGGAGCGGGCCGAAGGCGGTGCCGATCTCGATCTCGAAATCCTGACGCATCCGGGCGCGCACCCGTTCGCCGTCCACGCCTTGCGGGATCAGGATGCCAGTAACGTTGGTCATGCGGAAACGGTCGTCGCCGAACACCTCCAGCCCCAGCGCCCGCGCGCCCGCCACCACCGCCCGACCCGCCGCCGCATGGCGCGCGAACCGCGCCTCCAGCCCCTCGCCCAGCGCGATCCGGGCGCATTCGCGCGCGCCGTAGAGCATGGTCGTCGCCTCGGTATGGTGGTTCAGCCGCTTCTCCGACCAATAGTCCATGACCATGGCGAGATCGAAATAGTTGGAGCCGATCCGTACGCCCCCCGCATCGGCCAGGTCGTCACGGCGAATGCCCTTTTCGACATGGCGACGGCTGAGGATATGTTCGGCGGCGCGGGGCGAGACGGTGATCGGCGCCGATCCCGACGGACCGCCCAGGCATTTCTGCAGGCCGCCGGTCACGATGTCCGCGCCCCAGCGGTCGGTGGCGATTGCCATGCCCCCGATGGTCGCGGTCGCATCGACATAGAGATACGCCCCCGCCGCCCGGACCAGCGCCCCCACCCCGTCCAGCGGCTGCGCCATGGTGGTCGAGGTATCGCCATGGACGCAGGCGACGACCATCGGCTCGGTACGCGCAATGGCCTCGGCGATGGCGTCGAGCGGCACCGTCTCGCCCCAAGGCACCGACAATCGCTCGACCCGCGCGCCGATCCGCTCGCCGATTTCCTGCAACAGCAACCCGAAGCGGCCGAAATCGACGACCAGCAGCCGGTCGCCGGGCGCGAGCAGCGACACCAAGGACGCCTCGATGGCGGCACGCGCGGTGCCGTCGATCAGGAAGGTCCAGTGATTGTCGGTGCCGAACACCGGGCGATACAGCGCCATCACCTGGTTCATGTACCCGGTCATTTCCGGGTCGAACTGGCCGAGCAGATCGGCGCTCATCGCGCGCAGCACGCGCGGATGGGCATTGACCGGGCCCGGCCCCATCAACAGGCGCTGCGGCGGGTCGATCTCGCCGAAAAGGTCAGGCGTCACGATGGTCTTCTCCCAAAAGCTCGATAAAGCCGCGCATCGCGGCGAGGGCGGCATCGGCGTCGGCCGGGTCGACATGCTCGGCCGGATGATGGCTGACCCCTCCGGCACAGCGCAGGAACAGCATCGCGACGGGGCCGAGCGTCGCCATCGCCATCGCGTCATGCCCCGCCCCCGACATCAGCCGCCGGGCGGGCTGGCCGGTCGCCAGGATCGCGGTGTCGAGCAGGTCCATCAGCCGGGGATCGCAGGGCGTCGGGGCCAGGTCGTGAATCGTCGCGACGGCCAGCGCGACGTCGCGTTCGCGGGTGATGGCCTGCATCGCCTCGCCGATGGCGGCGGCGGCCCGATCGCGTCGTTCGGTGGTGCCGGCGCGGATGTCGATGGTGAAGCGCACCTCACCCGCGATCACATTCGCAGCGCCCGGCGCGACCGCCATCCGCCCGACCGTCGCCACCAGTTCGGAATGGTCGGCGAGCGCGATGTCCTCGATCGCCGCGACCATGCGCGCGGCGGCGGCGAGCGCATCGCGACGTAGCGACATCGTCACCGTCCCGGCATGGCCCGCCACGCCCGTCACCGTCACTTCCAGACGGAGTTGCGCCGCGATGCCGGTGACATTGCCCAGCGCCAGCCCCTCGGCCTCCAGCACCGGGCCCTGTTCGATATGCGCTTCCAGATAGGCGAGCATCATGCCCGGCGCGCGCGCCGCCGTGGCGAGCGCCTCCGCCCGGCTGCCGAACTCGCGCAGCGCGGCATCCACGCCGATCCCTTGCGCATCGGCCATATCGACCGCACCGGGCGGCAGCGTCCCCGCGACCGCACGGCTGCCCAGCATCGCGGCGGGGAAGCGCGATCCCTCCTCGTCGCCAAAGCCGATCACCTCGATGGCGAAGGGCAGGCGGCGGCCCTCGGCGTGAAGCGCGGCGACGCATTCGATGCCCAGCATCACGCCCAGTGGCCCGTCATAGGCCCCGCCGTCGCGGACGCTGTCCAGATGGCTGCCGATCACCAGCGCGGGGGCGTCGGGGCGCTGCCCCTCATAGCGGCCGATCAGGTTGATCGCGGCGTCGCGGCGCACCGTCATGCCCGCCTCTTCCATCCAGCCGCCGACCCGCTCGATGGTCGCGCGATAGGCAGGCGTCAGCCAGCCGCGAAACAGCCGGTCGGGCGCATCGCTATAGGGCGCGCGCGACAGTTCCAGACAGCGCGCCGCCGCGCGGGCCCCGGAGGCGATCACCATGTCGCCACCATCCCGTCGCTACGCGGATCGGTCGCCCCTTCGATCAGGCCGCCCGGATGGCGCAGGATCGCCCCCGCATGGCCCATCATCGACGACCAGCCGGGCACGGTCTCGACCGCATGACCCGCCGCCCGCAATTGCTCGTACAGGGCCGGGTCGAACCCCTCTTCGATCTTCAGCGTCGTGCTCTGTTCGCCCCAAGTCCGCCCCAACAGCCAGCGCGGGGCATCCACCGCCGCCTGCAAGGGCTGGCCGAAGACAGCATGGCGGGTGAAGATCGCCGCCTGGGTCTGGGGCTGCCCCTCGCCCCCCATCGTGCCATAGGCCATGACCCGGCCGTCCTCGAACCGGGCCAGCGCCGGGTTCAGCGTGTGGAAGGGCCGCGCGCCGGGGCGCAGCCGGTTGGGGCCGTCACCATCCAGCGCGAAGGAGCATCCCCGATTCTGCCAGGTGATGCCGGTGCGCGGCAGGACGATACCGGATCCGAACTCGAAATAGGTGCTCTGGATACAGCTGACGACCTGTCCGCGGGCATCGGCCGCGCCGAACCAGGTGGTGTCGCCCAGCGCCGGGGGATGCGGCCAGGGCGCGGCGCGGTCCGGGCTGATCGCGCCCGCCATCCGGTCGAGCGCGGTCCGGTCGTTCAGCAAGGCCTGCGCATCGCCGGTCATCGTCGCCGGATCGCCGACATGCGCGTCTCGCCAGCGAAATGCCTGCTTCGTCGCCTCGACCAGCCGGTGGACATGGTCGAACCCATCGGCTTCGCCCGCGCCCAGCCGGTCGAACAGCGCCAGGATCAGCAACGCGGCCACCCCTTGCGTCGGCGGCGGCAGGTTGAACAGCCGTGCGCCCGCAATGTCCAGGGCGAGCGGCGCGACCGGCCGCGCGGCGAAGGCGGCCAGGTCGGCCGCCGCAAGCGGACTGCCCAGCATCATCAGGTCGGCGGCGATGTCCCCCGCCAGCGCGCCGCGATAAAAGCCGTCCAGCCCTTCGCCCGCCAGCCGCTCCAGCGTCGTCGCGAGAGCGGGCTGGCGGAGTATGTCACCCTCGGCCAGCGGGCGTCCCTCGGGCTCGAACACCCGCGCATAGTCGCCGGGCAGATCGCGCAGCGCCGCAGAGGCGGCGGCGGCGACCTGTGCCCCTCCGGCGGTGACGGCCACCCCGGTCCGCGCATGGTGGATCGCGTCACGCAACAGTCGGTCGAGCGAGAGGGTCGCGCCGCTCTGCGTCAAGGCCGCCTGCCATCCCGCGACGGTGCCCGCGACCGTGTTCGCCGCCAGGGGGCCGCGCCACGGGATCGTCTGATGGTCGCGATATAGTTCGCGATCCGCCGCCAGCGCCGCCGCGCCGCAGCCGTCCATGGCCCAGGTCCCTCCGTCCGGCTCGACGACCAGCCAGAAGCCGTCGCCGCCGATCCCGGTCATATGCGGATAGACGACCGCCAGGCAGGCCGCCGTCGCCACCGCCGCCTCCACGGCCGAGCCGCCCTCGGCCAGCACGTCGCGTCCGGCCTGCGCCGCCAGATGATGCGGCGCGCTGACCATACCGCGCAGTGAACGGGGGGTTGCGCGCATCACGCCGCCGCCCTCCGGACGGGGGTACAGGCGACAAGCCCCGCCGCGACCAGCGCGGAGGCCGTTCGAAACAGCAATGCCTCGCGCCCCGGAGCGGCGATCAACTGCACCCCGATCGGCATCGCGCCCTCGGGCTGGCACAGCGGCACCGACAGGATCGGCACACCGGCCAGGCTGAGCGGCTGGGTATGCAGCCCCAGATCGGCGCGCGCCGACAGGGTCTGGCCCTCGATCACGATGGTCGTCGCGTCGATCCGGGGGGCTGACATCGGCGTCGCGGGGGCCAGCAACAGGTCGTGCGTCGCCAGCGCCGCGTTCAGTTCGGCCGTAAAGCGTTCGGCCACCGCCTCCGCCTCACGCACCGCCGCCACCGGCTGAAGCGCGCCCGCGATCAGCCGGTCGCGTGTCGCCGGATCGAACGCCATCGCGTCACGGCGCAGCGCCGCCAGATGGCGATGCCCGCCCTCCGCGCCGGTCAGCACGAACCCCGCCGAGCGCGCGGCGGCGGCGGAGGGCAGCACGACCGGCGGCGCAGCCTCCAGATGCTCGGCGATCCGCGCGATCCCGGCGAGCACCACCGGATCGGCCAGCCCCGCAAACCATCCGCCGAGCGCGGCGACGCGCAGCGGCCCCGCCACAGGCGACAACACCCCGCCCATCACCTGATGCGCGACCGCGAGATCCTCGGGCGAGCGGGCAAAGCAGCCCACCGTGTCCAGCCGCTCGACAAAGGGATAGACGCCCTCGACCGACAAGGCCCCGAAGGTCGGGCGCAGGCCATAGATGCCGCACAGGCTGGCGGGTACGCGGATCGACCCGTTGGTGTCCGATCCCAGCGCCAGCGGCACCAGCCCCGCCCCCACCAGCGCCGCCGATCCGCCCGACGATCCGCCCGCCAGCCGCTCGGGATCGTGCGGGTTGCGGGTGGTGCCGTAATGCGCGTTCTCGGTCGAGAAGCCATAGGCGAACTCGTCCATATTGGTCGTCGCGACCAGCACCGCTCCGGCCGCGCGCAGCCGCGCGACGACCTCGGCATCGCCTGTCGCCGCCGGGGCATCGGCGCGTTGCCGCGCCCCGGCGGTGGTCGTCTCTCCGGCGATGTCGAACAGATCCTTGACCGCAAAGGGCACCCCCGCCAGCGGCCCCGGATCACCCCGGGCGGCGACCACCGCATCGACCCGCTCGGCATCGGCCAGCGCATGGTCGCGCAACAGCCGGGTGGCGGCGTTCAGCACTCCTTGCGCGGCGATGCGGTCGAGCGTCTCTACCGCAATTCTCTGCGCGGAACGCCGCCCCGCGCGGACATCGGCGGCGATGGCGAGAGCCGTGTCCATCATCGCGCCTCCCCCTGGGCCGCTTCTCTGACGACCGCATGATGACGCGCCAGCAGCCGCTGATTGGCGACCACCCCTTCCACCGCCGCCGCCGGCAGGACCAGCCCGAGACGCTCGGCCAACAGCATGGCGAGCCGCCGTTCCTCCTCGGTCGCCTGGGTCATGCGGTCGTCTCCGTGAATGATGCCTCACGGTGTTAGCGTCGCCGAACCGGTCTCCAGAAGCGCAATATTCCGCCCCGAGCGTACGCATTTTTCGCGCACTCGCCGCACCGCATCAGTCGAAGGACTGGCGCTCGAACCGGTCGAAGTCGCGTTCCAGCCGGGCCTCCAGGCGCGCCTTGGCATGGGTGGCGGTGAAGGCGCGGCAGGTTTCCGAGGCAAGGCTCCGGCAGGCGGCGACGCGCAGGCCCCCCGCCCGGTCCTGCCACAGGCTCGCGCCCGGCAGGAACGCATAATGGAGCGAATCGCGCACCATCTGCTTCAGGTCGCTGTAGCGCAGCCGCTGTTCGGTCACGCCGCGCAGATATTCGTTCGTCATGTCGCTGCGCGAGACGCCTTCGTCATCGGTCGACAGCACGACCGGCACCCCCGCCTGACGATAGAGCGACAGCGGATGGTCGCGGCCCTTCACGCCCAGGATCACCGCATTGCTGGTCAGGTTGATCTCCACCGCCACCCGGTCGCGCGCCATGCGCGCCAGCAGCGCGCGGGCATCGGTTTCATAGGCGATGTCGACGCCGTGCCCGATCCGCTTGGCGCCCGCGACCTCCACGGCGTCGCGGATGTGGAACGCCAGGTCGCGCGGCGGCACCAGCCCCAGCGTCAGCTCGCCCGCATGGAGCGACAGCGGCACCGCCGGATAACGCTGCTTCAGGAAACGCAGCATCCGCATGTGCAGGGCATAGTCGCGGATCGCGACCGGATCATGTTCGGGCGCGACGATGTTGACCGCGACGAAGCGCGGATCGGCCTGCACCAGCGCGAAGCCGAGCGCGAGTTCGGCGAACACCTGCACCGGCGACCGGGTGCGGATGGCGGCATATTGATAGCGGATTTCGGTCGCGCAAGACGGCTTCGGGCTGGCGGTGGCGCAATCATCGATCGCGGCCATTTCCGCATCATATTGGTCATATTCCGCCCGTGTCGCCTGCACCGCACCCGGCAGTTCGGGGGCGATCCGCGTGTACAATGCGGCGAGGTCCTGCACATCGCCCTCGCCGACCTTGGCCAGCAACGGCTGCGTCGCCACCGAGCCGGTGCTGAGTTCGGCATAGGACACGCCATCGGCCGCCGCCTGTTGCCGGGCGAGCGCGATCACTTGGCCACCGTGCCGCGCGGCGATGGGCCAGAAGGCGGCGAAGGTCGAAAAGAAGCGATCATAGCCCGCCACGCGCGGATCGCCGGTCCCCGCCTCCTGCCCGCGCGTGGAGAAGCCGTCGATGAGCGCCGCATAGCGCGGATAATCCCGCTCCAGCCCCGCCGCCGCGACCCGGCCCGACGCATCGCAGGGGGGCGGCGCGACGCCCACCGGATCGGTCGACAGGCACAGCCCGTCCGCCGCCGCCCAGCGCAGCATGTCCTCGGCATAGATCGCGCCGCCCGCATGATTGTGCAGGTCGCCGCCCTTGGGCATCGCTTGCAGGAACAGGCGCAGGCGCGGCGGGCTGTCCGCGATCCGGTCGAGATAGGCCGCCGTTCGGGCCTCGGCCGTCTCCGGGGTACGCGATACCGCCGCTCCGCCCGAAAGCGCCATGGCCAGGGTCATCACGCTTGCCGCAGCGGAGCGCATACGCCTCCAGCCGCCATTCCCACCGGCGTTCATCCGCTATTCCCCCTTGATGATGCCCGCCTGTCTAGGGGCGGCGTTCCGCCGCGCCCATCGCAATATCCGGCACGTCGCGTTGCCGGAAAACGCGCGGGGGCCGGCTCATAATCGCTTAATTCTCCCTCTCCCGTGGACAGGATGCCTCTGCGAAAGTCGGGGCATCGCCCAAGACTATGTACCACCCCGGCCTTCGCCGGGGTCGCTCCGGGAGAGTTTCGAAGAGGTATCCTGGACAGGGGAGAGGCTTAGTCTGCGTAACCCTCTACGAAGGGCGAGGGAAGAATAGGTGTGAGGAACGACGAGGGGTGCACACATTTTTGCAACGCCGGATGGAATTGATTGATGTAGATCGCTCGGCCCCAGGCTGGCATGACAGGAGGGACGGGGTTTTCCGGGGGATGGCATGACGGACAGGGCGAGCGACGAACGGGCGGGGTCCAATATGCTGGAACGCCGTTTCCAGCTGACCGCGCGCGGCACTTCCGCCCGGACCGAGATATTGGCGGGCGTCACCACCTTCCTGACCATGGCCTATATCGTGCTGGTCAACCCGGTAATCCTGGGACAGGCCGGGATGCCGGTCGCGGCGGTCGCCGCCGCCACCTGCTTCGCCGCCGCCTTCGCCTCGATCCTGATGGGGCTCGTCGCCAATGTGCCGCTCGCGCTGGCGCCGGGTATGGGGCTGAACGCCTATTTCAGCTTCACCGTGGTGCAGCAGATGGGCATCCCCTGGCCGATCGCGCTGGGATGCGTGCTGATCTCGGGCTTCTGTTTCCTGATCCTGACGCTGACGGGTGTGCGGCAGTTGATCGTGTCGGTCATCCCACCGCATCTGTTCGCGGCGGTGGCGGGCGGCATCGGTCTGTTCATCGGTTTCATCGGGTTGAAGAATGCGGGCATCGTCGTCGCCAGCCCGGCGACCCTGGTGGCACTGGGCCCGCTGACCCAGCCGGGGGCGGCGCTGGCGCTGCTGGGCCTCGTGCTGATCGGGGTCTTGAGTATCTGGAACGTGCGCGGTGCGATGCTGATCGGGATCGTCGTCACCACCCTGATCGCCTGGATCGCCGGGCAGGTCACGGTGAAGCCCGAACCCTATAGCCTGACCATGTTGACCCAGACCGCGTTCCGGGTCGACCTGGCGGGCGTGTTCGGGGTCGGCGGGCGGCATGGCCTTGGGCTGTTCGAGATATTGTTCGTGTTCCTGTTCGTGGACCTGTTCGACAATATCGGCACGCTGGTCGCCGTCACCAAGCGCGCCGGGCTGATCGACGCAAGCGGACGCATCCCCAAGCTGAACCGCATCCTGTTGACCGATGCGGTGGCGACGATGGTCGGCGCGGTGGTGGGGACCAGCACCGTCACCAGCTATGTCGAGAGCGCGGCGGGCGTACAGGCGGGCGGGCGCACCGGGCTGACCGCCGTGGTGACGGGTGGGCTGTTCCTGCTCACCATGTTCGTCGCCCCCTATGCGCAACTGGTGCCGCTGGCCGCCACCGCGCCCGCGCTGATCGTGGTCGGCGGGCTCATGCTGTTGCCGCTGGTCGAGATTCACTGGGACGATCCGCAGGCGGCTATCCCGGCGTTCCTGACGGTCGCGATGATCCCGCTGACCTTCTCCATCGCCAACGGGCTGGCCTTCGGCATCACCGCCCATGCGCTGCTGAAGGCGATGCGCGGACAGGCGACGCGGGGCGACTGGTTCCTCTTCCTGCTCGCCGCGCTGTTCGTCGCGCGCTTCGTATGGATGGGGGGTGCGTGAGGCGATGACCATCCGCTTCCTCCTCGACGACGAGGTCGTGACGATCGCGGATGCCGATCCGACCGCGACCCTGCTCGACCATCTGCGCTATCGGCTGCGCCGCACCGGCACCAAGGAGGGTTGCGCCGAGGGGGATTGCGGCGCCTGCACCGTGCTGCTCGGCGAGGCGGAGGGCGAGACCGTCGCCTGGCGGGCGGTCAATGCCTGTATCCTGTTCCTGCCGATGGTCCATGGCAAGGCGGTGATGACCGTCGAGAGCCTGTCGCGGGGCGGCGCGCCGACCCCGCTCCAGTCCTGCATGGCGCGCAACGGCAGCTCGCAATGCGGTTTCTGTACGCCGGGCTTCGTCATGTCACTGCACGGCCGGGCGATCGGAGCGGTGGGGCATGACCTGCCGGTCGCCGATGTGATCGCGGGCAATCTGTGCCGGTGCACCGGCTATGGCCCGATCCTGGCTGCCGCCGAGGAAACCCCGCCTGCCCCACGCGACGACCGGGCGCTGGCCGCCGCGTTGCGCGACCTTCGCACCGACGAGGCGACGGCCTGGTTCGCGCCGCGCTCGGTGGACGATCTCGCCGCGCTGCTGCTCGAACGCCCCGATGCGCGGTTGATCGCAGGAGCCACCGATGTCGGGCTGTGGGTGACCAAGGGGCTGCGCGACATCGGCACGCCGGTCTTCATCGGCGACATCCCCGAACTGCGCACGATCCTGGAGGATACCGCCGGGGTCACGCTGGGCGCGGCGGTCCGTTATGCCGAGGCGCATCAGGCGCTGGCGCGGCTGCACCCCGATCTGGGCGAGCTGGTGCGGCGGATCGGCGGCTTGCAGGTCCGCAACGCCGGGACCATCGGCGGGAACATCGCCAATGGCTCGCCCATCGGTGACGGCCCCCCGGCGCTGATCGCGCTGGGTGCCTCGCTGGTCCTCCGCAGGGGAGAGCAGCGCCGGACGCTGGCGCTGGAGGATTATTTCCTCGCCTATGGCAAACAGGACCGCGCACCGGGCGAGTTCGTCGAGCGGATCCACATCCCCCGCCCCGCCCCCGACGCCGTCATCCACATCTCGAAACTGTCGCGCCGGTTCGACAGCGACATCTCCGCGGTGTGCGGTGCCTTCCACCTGACGATGCAGGACGGCATCATCGCAAAGGCACGGGTCGCGTTCGGCGGCATGGCGGCGACCCCGCGCCGCGCGGGCGGTTGCGAGGCGGCGCTGACCGGCGCGCCCCTGTCCGAAGACACCATCGCCCGCGCCGTCGCCGCGCTGAACGAGGATTTCGACCCGCTGACCGATGTGCGGGGCAGCGCGGCCTATCGGCGCGAAGCGGCGGGCAACCTGCTCTGGCGGCTGTGGCACCGCGAACGAGGCGAGCCCGTGTCCGTGCAGGCGCTCTGCGGATGACCGCCGCCAAGCCCTCGCTGCCGCATGACAGCGCGCTGCTGCATGTCACCGGCGCGGCGCGCTATATCGATGATGAGGTCGAGGCACCCAACCTGCTCCACCTCGCCTTCGGACAGGCGACCGAGACCCATGCCGCCATCGTCGCCATCGACCTGGACGCAGTGCGCGCCGCGCCCGGGGTCGTGGCGGTCTTTACGGCACAGGATATTCCGGGACATAACGATGTCAGCCCGGTCGCGCATGACGACCGGCTGCTGGCCGATGGCGAAGTGCTGTATCGCGGCCAGCCGGTCTTTCTGGTGGCGGCGACCAGCCGGGACGCGGCGCGGCGGGCGGCACGGCTGGGCCGGATCACCTATGCCCCCCGCCCCGCGCTACTCTCGATCACGGAGGCGCGCGCCGCCGAATCGCGGATCGAACCGACGCAGCGCATGGCGCGCGGCGACGCCGCCGCCGCGCTGGCCGCCGCGCCGCACCGCCGATCGGGCGGCTTTGCCATGGGCGGGCAGGATCATTTCTACCTCGAAGGACAGGTCGCGCTCGCGCGACCGGGCGAGGACGGGCAGGTCCATATCGCCAGTTCCACCCAGCATCCCAGCGAAGTGCAGCATCTGGTCGCCGACCTGCTGGGCGTGACCTCCGCCGATGTCACGGTCGAGGTCCGCCGCATGGGCGGCGCATTCGGCGGCAAGGAGACCCAGGCCGCCCCCTTCGCCGCCGCCGCCGCGCTGGTCGCCGCCAAGACCGGGCGGCCCGCCAAGTTCCGCTGCGACCGTGACGACGACATGATGCTGACCGGCAAGCGCCACGACTTCGAGGTCGGTTACGATGTCGGCTTCGACGATGACGGCCATGTGCTGGGCCTGTCCCTGACGCTGGCGTCGCGGTGCGGCGCGACGGTCGACCTGTCGCCCGCGATCAACGACCGCGCCATGTTCCATGCGGACAACAGCTATTGGCTGCCCGCCATCGAGATCGTGTCCGAACGGCTGAAGACACACACCGTCTCCGCCACCGCCTTTCGCGGCTTTGGCGGGCCGCAGGGGATGCTGGCGATCGAGCGGGTGATGGACGTGGTCGCCGCCGCGCTGGGGCGCGATCCGCTCGATGTGCGGACCGTCAATCTTTATGGGCCGGGGCGCGACGTGACGCCCTATGGCATGACCGTCGCCGACAATATCGCGCCCGCGCTGATCGAGCGGCTGCGCCATGACAGCGACTATGGCGCGCGCCGCGCCGCCGTGCGCGACTTCAACGCGCGCCACAGCGTGTTGAAAAAGGGCATCGCGCTGGCGCCGGTGAAGTTCGGGATCAGCTTCACCACCACCCATCTGAACCAGGCGGGCGCGCTGGTGCATCTCTATGCCGATGGCAGCATCCAGGTGAATCACGGCGGCACCGAGATGGGCCAGGGCCTGTATATCAAGGTCGCGCAGGTGGTGGCGGACGTCTTCGCCGTGCCCGCCACCCAAGTGCGGATCACCGCGACCCGCACCGACAAAGTGCCCAACACCTCCGCCACCGCCGCGTCCTCGGGCGCGGACCTGAACGGCATGGCGGCGTTCCGGGCCGCCTCCATCATCCGCGACCGGCTGGCCGATGTGGCGGCGTCGATCGGCGGCTGTACGGCGGAGGACGTGCGCTTCACGCCCGAAGGAATCGTGGCGGGGGCGGAGACGATCCCCTTCGCCACCTTGTGCCGCAACGCGCATCTGGCGCGCGTGTCGCTGTCCTCGACCGGCTTCTATGCGACGCCCGATATCGCCTATGACCGCGCGGCGCATCGCGGGCGGCCCTTCTACTATTTCGCGTACGGCGCGGCCTGTGCCGAGGTGGTGATCGACACGCTGACCGGCGAGCATCGCGTCCTGGCGGTCGATATCCTCCACGATGTCGGACGGTCGCTCAATCCAGCGATCGACCTGGGTCAGATCGAGGGCGGGTTCCTGCAAGGCCAGGGCTGGCTGACCACCGAAGAGCTGGTCTTCGCCGACGATGGCCGGTTGCTGACCCATTCGCCCGCCACCTACAAGATCCCCACCGCCGCCGACCGCCCCGGCCGCCTGTCCATCGCGCTGTGGGACGGTGAGAATGTCGAGCCGACCATCCACCGGTCCAAGGCGGTCGGCGAGCCGCCCTTCATGCTGGCCCAATGCGTCCTGTCGGCGCTGGGCGAGGCGGTGGCCGCCACCGCGCCCGAACGCCGCGCCTTCCCGCCGCTCGACGCCCCCGCCACGCCCGAGGCGATCCTGCGCGCGATCGCCGCGCACCGGGCATGACCATGGCCTGGGCGGCGCGGCTACGCGCGGGCGACTCACCGCTGGCGCTGGTCACGGTGCTGGCCACCGAAGGCTCCGCCCCACGCGGGGCAGGCACGCGGATGGTGGTGAGCGACACCGCCTCCTTCGACACCATCGGCGGCGGCGCGCTGGAGCATCGGGCCATCGAACAGGCACGCGCGATCCTGACCCATCCGCCGGGTAGCTGGCGGGTGCAGGATTATCCGCTCGGGCCGCTGCTGGGCCAATGCTGTGGCGGGCGGGTGCGACTGCTGATCGAGCGGGTCGACCCCACCGCGCTCGACTGGATCGACGCAGTGGAGACCGGCGCGACACTCACGACCGAATTGCACCCGACGCATGTCGTCCGCCGCGCGGACCCCATGGCGGTGATCCAGCCCCTGTCGGCGCGCGGCGAGCGACCCGGCGCGGGCGCCTGCTGGGCGGAGCGACCCGGCCAGTGGCAGCGGCCGCTCTATCTGTTCGGGGCCGGGCATGTCGGACAGGCCATCGCCCGCCGGATCGACGGCCTTCCCCTGCGGCTCGCCTGGTTCGACAGCCGGGCGGCGATGGCCGATCTGCCGGGCGTGACCATCGTCGCGGAGGACCGCCTGCCCGACTGCATCGCCGAAGCCCCGGACGAGGCCGCGATCCTGATCCTGACCCATGACCATGGGCTCGACTATGCGCTCACCCGCGCCGCGCTGACGCGGCCGCCGCTCGCCTTTGTCGGGCTGATCGGATCGGCGACCAAGCGCGCCCGCTTCCTCGCCCGGCTGACCCGCGAGGGGGTGCCGGACGAGCGCATCGCCCGGCTGACCTGCCCCATCGGCCTGCCGACCATCGCGGGCAAGGAACCCGATGTGATCGCGCTGTCGGTCCTCGCCCAGCTTTTGGCGCTGGGCCGCGACGCCACACCGGAGTTGCCATGACCCTACGCCTCTTCCGTGCCGAGCTGCTGTCGGTCGCTACCGACCCGATCAAGGACCCCGATGCAATCGGCCATGAGCCCGACGGGCTGCTCGCGGTCGAGAACGGGCTGGTCGTCGCGCGCGGCGATTATGCGACGCTTGCCCCGCGCTTCGCCGGGCTGCCGGTCGAAAACCTCCCCGGCCTGGTCGTGCCCGGCTTCGTCGATGCGCATGTCCATTATCCGCAGATGGACCGGATCGCGTCGCACGGCGAACAGCTGCTCGACTGGCTGGAGCGGCATATCTTTCCTGCCGAGATGGCCTTTGCCGATCCCGGCCATGCCGCGAGCGTCGCCGATGCCTTCCTGACCGAGCTGCTCCGCCACGGCACGACCAGCGCGCTGGTCTTTCCGACCGTGCATCCGGGATCGGTCGATGCGCTGTTCGACGCGGCGCTGGAGCGACGGATGCGCATCCTGTCGGGCAAGGTGCTGATGGACCTGGGCCCCGAGGGCCTGCGCGACACGGCCGAGCGCGCGCGAGCGGACAGCGAGGCGCTGATCCGGCAGTGGCGGGGACGCGGACGGCTGGGCTATGCGGTGACGCCGCGTTTCGCGCTCACCTCCTCGGACGAACAACTCGTGCAGGCCGCCGCCGTGCTGGAGGCCAATCCGGACGTGCTGCTCCACACCCATCTGGCCGAGAACCGGCACGAATGCGCCGCCGTCGCGCAGCGTTTCCCGGACGCGCACGACTATCTGGACGTCTATGACCGGTTCGGGCTGGTCGGGCCCCGCTCGGTCTTCGCGCACGGCATCCACCTGACCGATCGCAGTTGCGCCCGCATCGCCGAGGCGGGGGCGGGGATCGCGGTCTGCCCGACCTCCAATCTCTTCCTGGGATCGGGTTTCTTCGATTTCGGCCAGGCGGACGCGCATGGGATGCGGCTGGGGCTGGGCAGCGACATCGGCGCGGGCACGTCCTTTTCGATGTTGCACACCGCCGGTGTCGCCTATCAGGCGGCGCTCGCCCGCGAGGTGCGGCTCGATCCGTTCCGCGCGCTGTATCTGGCGACGGCGGGCAGCGCAGGCTTGCTCGGCATCGCCGACCGGGTGGGCGGGCTCCAGCCGGGGCAGGAGGCCGATTTCGTCGTGCTGGACGAGGCGGCCACGACGCTGCTCGCGCGGCGGACCGCCGGGGCCGACCTGGCGGCGCGGCTGTTCGCCATGCAGGTGCTGGGCGACGACCGCACCGTGCGGCGCACCTATGTGCTGGGCGAATGCGCCTGGGATCGGGGGATGGGATGATGCGGGTGTTGAAGATTCTGCTGTGGAGCCTGTTGCTGGGGGCGACCGCGCCCGTGCTGGCGCAAGGACCGGAGGGTCGCCGGATGGTGATCGTCGACGATGAGGGCTTCGGTCTGGGCCATGTGATGCTGCTCGACGCCCCCGATGTCGAGGTGCTGGGCATCACCACCGTGACGGGCAACACCTGGGTCAATCGCGCGACCGCCATGGCGCTGAAGGGCGTGGAGCGGATGGACCGGACCGTACCCGTGGTGCCCGGCGCGACCTATCCGCTGGTCAATTCGGAGGTGATGACCGAACGCTGGGAGGCGCTGTACGGCAAGCTGACCTGGAAGGGCGCGTGGATGAAGCAATGGGTAGAGCCCACGCAACAGAGCACCCCGCCCTATCACCGTGCCGACGATCCCGTCGACCTGCCCGGCGGCAACCCGACCCGCCGCCCCGCGCCCGAAATCGCCGCCAATTTCCTGCTCCGCATGGTGCACGAACATCCGGGGCAGGTGACGATCATCGCGATGGGGCCGCTGACCAACCTGGCGCTGGCGCAGCGGCTCGACCCCGCTTTTGCCGGGCTGGCCAGGGAGCTGGTCTATATGGGCGGCAGCTTCAATCCGCGCCAGGTGCGCCAAGGCGTGTCGGCGGACCAGTTCGCGCGCGAGTTCATCAACTCGCCCCGCCGCGAGTTCAACGCGCGCTTCGATCCCGAGGCGGCCAGCATCGTATCGCGCAGCGCTTGGCGGCGGATCACCGTCGTCCCCTCCGACCCGTCGACCGCGACCGAATTGACCCCGGCGCTGATCACCAAGCTCCGCGCCGTATCGCCCCCCGCTATCGCCGCGTGGATCAGCGGGATGGAGCCCGGCTTTCCGATGTGGGACGAGATCGCCGCCGCGGTCTGGCTGGACCCCACCATCGTCACCGGACGGCAGAGCGCCTATGTGGATTATAATACGCAGTTCGGGCCCGGCTATGGCGACACGCTGTCGTGGAACGAAGGCTATCAGCCCGGCTTGGGCGAGCAGCGGGCCGAGGTGGTCCGCACCATCGATCCGGCCCGGCTGGAGACGCTGATGCTCCGCCTGCTGGCGCGGCCAGCCCGGCGTTAGGCCCCGGGCGGGATATAGGCGAACTGGCTGAACCGCGCCTCGATCTCGCGCAGCACCATCGCGGCGGCGTATGAGGGCGTCCGAGCCGTCGCCGTGCACAGCGCCAATGTCATCGGGCGAAGAACCTTGTCGGTGATCCGGGTGAAGGCCAGCGTGCCCCTGCGCACCTCGGTCGATACGTCCAGCGAGGTGAGGATGCCGATACTGTCCCCCTCCTGGATCAGCGAGGCGATCATCTGGATATTGTCCGAGGTCACACGCCGATGGAGCGTGACGCCGGACGTGCCCTCCAGCACCGCGACCTGCTGGTGCACCGCCAGCGGCGCGGCGGGCAGGATCACCGACTGGCCGTCGCAATCGGAGAAGCGAACGCCCGCCTTGTCCGCCAGCGGATGGCCGGGCGGCGAGACGACGCCCAGCACCACATCCACAAAGGCGCGCACCGTCAGGTCCTGATAGGATTGCGGGTCGAACAAGATGCCGAAGTCGACGTCATTGGCGGCGATCGCGCGTCGCACCTGTTCGTTGCCCAGCACATGCACGCCCATGGTGATACCGGGATGGCTCTGCTGGATCGCATGGATGGCGGCCGGCATATGCCCCTTGGCCAGCGCGTCGATCACCGCGATGTCGACATGGCCGCGCTTCAGCCCGCGCAAATCCTCGATCTGCGACAGCGTGTCGCCGAGTTGCTTCTGCCAGCGCCCGCCCGCCGCCATCATCACCTCGCCAGCCGCGGTCAGCCGCAGGCCGGTGGGAAGCCGCTCGAACAGCTGGACGCCCAGCCGCGCTTCGGCGTTCAATATCTGCCGGTCGATGGCCGAGGCCGAGACGGACAGTTCATCGGCGGCGCGCCGGATCGACCCGAGCCGTCCGACCGCCATGAAATATCGTATGAAGCGCGACAGGGCTGGCATGCGCTAATTTTTGCAACGGATCGTCGTCATCATTGCGTTTGAATGCAACGATGACGCGCCGTACGTCAATCGTGAAAGTCGGCCGTGCCACGCGAAGCCGACAGGCGATGCCCGCACAAGATGGGCGCGGAGGCACGGACCGGGCAGGAGCACAGGAGAGGCGGGGACATTAGCGACGGACTGGTCCGAGGAAACGGATCGGCCGTCACAGGGGGGCTGACCATGACGATACGCGCTTGCTCGCATTCCACCATTTCGCATGCCCTGAAGCCGCAGCGCGGCGCGGGGCTCGCACTTGCCGTGTCGCTGTTGTGCGGCACGGCGCTGGCCACGCCCGCCTATGCACAGGACAGGACGACGCCCGCCGCCGTCGAGCCCGCCGCCCAGGACGGCAGCGAGATCGTCGTCACCGGTTCGCTCGACGCGCTGCCGGTCAAGGATGTCGGCTCGGTCTTCGGCTTCGACAAGACGCTGGTCGAAACGCCGCGCTCCGCCTCGACGATCAGCGACGAGCAGATCGAGCGTTTCGGCATCACCGACATCTATGACCTGGTATCCCAGTCGCCGGGCACCTTCACCAACTCCTTCTTCGGGGTGGGCGGCGCGCTCGACATTCGCGGGACGCCGGGCGAAACCTATTTCCGGGGCGTCCGGCGGCTCGACAATGCGGGCAATTATCCGACGCCGATCGCCGCCGCCGACCGGATCGACATCGTGCGCGGCCCCGCCTCGCCCATCTACGGCCCGTCCAAGACCGGCGGCTACCTGAACTTCGTGCCCAAATCGGCGCGGGTCGCGGGCGGCGCGCTGCTCAGCAAGCCGACCGGCGAGGTCAGCTACACGGGCGGTAGCTGGGACCGGAACAATCTGCGCGCCGAGGTGCGCGGCCCGGCCAAGATACTGGGCGCCGATCTGGGCTATAGCCTTTATGCCGAGATCGAGGATTCGGGCAGCTATTACCGCAACATGTCGACCAAGCAGACCATCCTGCAAGGCTCGTTCGACCACCGGCTGACCGACACTGTCCGCATCGAGTTTGGCGGCCAGTATCAGAATTTCAAAGGCCAGCAGAATGGCGGCTGGAACCGCCTGACCCAGAAGCTGGTCGACAACGGCACCTATATCACCGGAACGGCCAAGCCGCTCGACACCAATGGCGACGGCCAGATTTCGCAGGGCGAGATCAAGGCGGCGGTGCCCGGCGGCCTGTCGATCTTCGGCAATTCCACCTGCCCGAACAGCACGCCCAGCCCCTTCGCCAGCGGCTTCACCAACGCCTGTTTCACCCAGACCTATCCGCAGTTGAACCTGGTCAACACCGGCACCACCACGCTCAGCCGCCGCGACGTGCTGACCGGCGTGAACGACAAGCTGACCAACAAGCAGACGACGCTCTATTACGACATCATCTTCGACGGTCCGGGCGACCTGACCCTGAAGAACCAGCTCTTCTTCGACAATACCCAGAATATCAACAACAACGATTACGGCTTCTCGCAGCGCGTCAATTCCTATGTCATCGAGGACAAGATCGTCGCGGCCAAATCGATCCAGACCAACCTCGGTAAATTTTCAGGCCAGTTGTCGCCCTCGATCCGCTATGTCAATTTCAACTATGGCGACGATTTCGATTATGAATATTTCCACCGCGTCGACCTGACCCAGAGCTATACCCCGGCGTCGAACCGGCTACTCGCGAACGAGTGCAATTGCGGCTATACCGACCGGGTCTTCGGCCACACGACCGATTACGGCATCGCCGCGCTGGTCGATCTGGACTTCTCCTTCGGCCTCGACCTGCTGCTGGGCGGGCGGTACGACAAGGTCGATGCCACGTCGCGTTATGACCCGACGGTGATGGACCGGGTGCCGACCCGCGTCTCCGCCAAGGGCAGCGACGATGGCTGGTCCTGGACCGCCAGCGCGTCGTACAAGCTGCCCTTCGGCATCATTCCCTATGCCACCGCATCGCAGCAATCGACGATCGTCGTCGGCCAGGGTGCCGAAGTCCTGCCCGAAGCGGTGGCATCGGGCTTCATGTCGACCTCGCGCCTGTATGAAGGCGGCGTGAAGGGAAGCTGGCTGAACGACACGCTCTATGCCGCGCTGTCGGTCTACAAGCAGAACCGGACCGACTTCAACATCCAGTCGATCACCGTCAACCAGGCGGTCGAGACGAAGGGCGTGGAGGCGGAGGCGCGCTGGGCGGTCGACCGGCACCTGCTGGTCACCGGCGCCTATACCCATACCGAGGTCGTCAACCTGACCGCCCTGCAAGCCGGTACGCTGTTCGGCTTCTTCGGTATCGAGGATCTGGTCAACGTCACCGACCCGACCCTCTATCTGGGTGGCCAACCGATCGGTCTGATCCCCATCCCGGATCGCAATGCCGCGCGCCGGGCGGGCATTCCCGCCAATCTCTATTCCGCCACCGCGACCTATGGCTTCGACAACGGCCTGTCGGTCAGCGGCAGCGTGGTGAAGGTGGACTCGGTGTTCTCCGGCCAGTCGCAGGCGGTGCGCCTGCCCGGCTATACGCTGGTCGACCTGTCGAGTTCGTACCAGACCGGCCCGTGGCTGTTCCGCGTGGTCGTCAAGAACGCGACCAATGCGCGCTATTTCCGTGCCAACTTCACCGAATTGTTCGGCAGCACCATCGTCCTGCCCGAACGCCCGCGCAGCTTCCTGGCGTCGGCCGTCTATAAATTCTGATGGTGCGCGCGGGGGAGCGGACGGACCGCCTCCCCCGCGCGGCCGGAGTATCGATCATGGTTCCTTTCCTCACCGGCCTGCTTCTCGCCGCCACGGCAAGCGGGGCACAGGCCCCCGCCAAGCCGCCCGCCCCGCTCTGCGCGATCGCCGCGCCCTGCGCCCGTCCACTGCCGGTGCGGATGGTGGTCGTCTCCATGTTCGAGATCGGCAAGGACGAAGGCGACACCGCCGGCGAGTTCCAACTCTGGAAGACCCGGCGGAACTTGCGCCAGCGCATTCCCTTCCCCCACGGCTATCACGACCTTTATTACAACCCGGACACGCAGATATTGGGCGTCGTCACCGGTGTCGGCTCGGTCCGCTCGGCAGCGGCGATCACCGCGCTGGGCCTCGACACGAGGCTCGACCTGTCGCGCGCCTATTGGCTGGTCGCGGGGATCGCCGGGATCGATCCCGAGGATGCCTCGATCGGATCGGCGGCCTGGGCGCGCTATGTCGTCGATGGCGACCTGGCGCATGAGATCGACGCGCGCGAAATCCCCGCCGACTGGAAAAGCGGCTATTTCCCGCTGGATCGCAAGGGACCGAACGATCCCACCCCGCCGCGCACCGATGGCGGCGAGGTCTTCGCGCTCAATCCGGTACTGACGGAATGGGCCTATCGCCTGACCCGCGACGTGGCCCTGCCCGACGATCCCTCCATCGCCCGCGAACGCGCGCGCTATACCGACCATCCCAACGCACGAAAGCCGCCCTTCGTGCTGATCGGCGACCAGTTCTCGGCGATGACCTTCTGGCACGGGGCGCTGCTCAATCGCTGGGCCAACGACCACACCCGCTATTTTACGCAGGGCAAGGGCGAGTTCGTGACTAGCGCCATGGAGGAGACCGGCACGCTCCAGGCCATCGCCTATCTCTCGAAGATCGGCCGCGTCGACAAGGACCGCGTCCTCGTGCTCCGTGCGGGCAGCAACTACACCATGCCGCCGCCGGGCGTCGCGGCGGCGGACTATCTGCTGCGCGAGAATGAAGGCTATGCGGGGCTCGGTGCGTCGGTGGAGAGCCTTTACCGCGTCGGCAACCGCGTGGTCGAGGAACTGCTCACCCATTGGGATCGCTACGGCCAGACGCCGCCGAAATGACGCTGACCGTCCTGCACTCGGCCGCCGCGCTCGTCACGATGAATGACGATGCGGAGGAGATCGCCGATGGCGCGATCGCCTGGCAGGACGGGGTCATCGTCGCGGTCGGCACGACCGAGGCGCTCGCCCCGCTGCGCCGCACCGCCGACCGGACGCTCGATGCGCGGGGCTGCGTCGTCACGCCGGGGCTGGTCAACACCCATCACCATCTGTTCCAGTCGCTGACCCGCGCGGTGCCGGGTGCCACCGACGCCTCGCTGTTCGGCTGGCTGCGGCGGCTCTATCCGATCTGGGCGCGCTATCGCCCCGACGACATATATGCCTCGACCCGGCTGGGCCTGGCCGAGCTGGCGCTGGCGGGGTGTACGCTCAGCACCGACCATCTGTATCTCTATCCGAACGGCGTCACGCTAGACGACTCGATCGCCGCCGCCGCCGAGATCGGCATCCGCTTCCACCCCACGCGCGGCAGCATGAGCGTGGGCGAGAGCGCGGGCGGCCTGCCCCCCGATGCGCTGGTCGAGCGAGAGCCCGCGATCCTAGCCGACACCATCCGGGTGATCGACCGCTTCCACGATCCCGCCCCCGGCGCGATGGTCCGCATCGGAGTCGCGCCCTGTTCGCCCTTTTCGGTCAGCGAGGGGCTGATGCGCGACGCGGCGCTGCTCGCGCGCGACAAGGGGGTGATGCTCCACACCCATCTGGCCGAGGATGAGGACGATGTCGCCTTCTCGCTCGCCCGCTTCGGCTGTCGCCCCGGCGTCTATGCCGAGCGGCTGGGCTGGACGGGCCGCGACGTGTGGATGGCCCACTGCGTCAAGCTGGACGCCGACGAGATCGCGCTGTTCGCCGCGACCGGCACCGGGGTCGCGCATTGCCCCTGCTCCAATTGCCGCCTGGGGTCGGGGGTCGCGCCGGTGACGCACATGCTCGCCGCCGGGGTGAAGCTGGGGCTGGGGGTCGACGGGTCGGCGTCCAACGACAGCGGACATCTGTTGCAGGAGGCGCGGCAGTCGTTGCTGCTCCAGCGTGTCACGCATGGGGCGGAGGCCTTTGCCCCGCGCGCCGCGCTGCGGCTGGCGACACGCGGCGGGGCGGAGATGCTGGGCCGCGACGATTGCGGCGCGCTGACGGTCGGGCGGCGCGCCGACCTGGCGGTGTGGGACATGGGCGAGGCGTCCTCCATGGGGGCCTGGGACCTGGTGGCCGGGCTGATCCTGTGCCCACCCGGCGGGGTGCGCGACCTGTTCGTCGAAGGCCGGGCGGTCGTGTCGGGCGGGGCGCTGGTCGGCGTGTCGCAGGTGGAAGTCCTCGCCGATGCCCGGCGCTCGGTGGCGCGCCTGCGCGACGTGGCCTGATCGCCACATCTCATTCCTCCCCTGCAAGGGGAGGAGAGGGTTTAGATCACCTCCGCCTCGCGGCTAGCCCGACTCCCGAAAAAGGCGTTCAGCCCCACCGCGCTGATCGAGGCCAGCACGATACCCGAATGAAGCAGCGGCGCGAGTGCGCTCGGCATCGCCTGGAAGAATCGTTCGGACAGGACCGGGATCAGCCCGACTGCGATCGACACCGCGATGGTGACCAGCCGCTCGAAGGTCAGTTCCACCGACCCCAGGATGCGGATGCCCGTCGCCGCGATCATCCCGAACATGACCAGCGCCGCGCCGCCCAGCACCGGCAGCGGCACCGCCGCGACCAAAGCCGCCAGCTTCGGGCAGACGCCCAGCGCCAGCAGGATCACCCCCGCCCCCGCACATACGAAGCGCGACCGCACGCCGGTGATGCTCAGCAGCCCGATATTCTGCGCAAAGGAGGTATAGGGAAAGGTGTTGAACACCCCGCCCAGCAGCGTCCCGACCGCATCGCCGCGCAAGCCCCGCACCATCTGCCCCCGCTCGACCGGGCGGCCGACCATCTGCCCCGCCGCCATGAACATGCCGAAGGATTCGATCATCACCGTCATCATGACGAGGCACATCGCGATCGACGCGGGCGCGTCGAAACTCGGCGCGCCGTACTGGAAGGGTTTCACCAGCGCGAACCACGACGCCTCGCGCACCGGCTCCAAGTCGACCTGCCCCATGGCCCCGGCGATGACGGTCCCCACGATCGTGCCCGCCAGCACCGCGCCGCTGCGCAACAGGCCGTGCCCGAACCGCATCAGGCACAGCACGACGACCAGCGTCAGCAGCGCCAGCCCCAGATGCGCCGGCGCGCCATAGCCGGGATCGGTCGGCTGTCCGCCCGCGCTCCAGTTGATGCCGACCCGCATCAGGCTGAGCCCGATCGACAGGATCACCGTACCTGTCACGGCAGGCGGGAACAGCCGCGAGAGCCGCCCGACGAACGGCGCGACCAGGAAACCGAACAGCCCCGCGACGATGACCGCGCCGTAAATGCCGCGCAGCACCATGGCGGGCGGCGTACCTTCGGCATGGCCCGCCGCGATCATCGCCAGCATCGGGCTGATCGAAGCGAAGGTCACGCCCATGACGATGGGCAGGCGGATGCCGACCAGCGGCAGGCCCAATGTCTGGATCAGCGTGGCGAAGCCGCAGGCGACCAGATCGGCGCTGATCAGCATCCCCAGTTGCGCGGGCGGCAAATCCAGCGCCCGCCCGACGACCAGCGGCACCGCCACCGCCCCGGCATACATGACCAGCACATGCTGAAACGCCAGCGGCACCAGCCGACGGGCGGGCGGCACCGCATCGACACTGTCGTCGATCGGCGCAACCGCCGTCTCGGCCGTTTCGCGGCCCATCATGGACGATCCCGCCAGGGGCAATTCATGCGTCGCCGAAGGCATGGGGCCGGTCTCCGTCTGTCCGCTGGGGTAACGATGCCATGGTATCGACAGGGAGCGTCCCGCCACCAGCGCCGAATCTGGAACGAAGCGATCGCAAAAAGGCATCGCTCACCACTCTATCGCCCGCCCGTGCTATTGCGCATGATAGGGCCATAGTACCCCTCGGACGGAACCTGCCATGACCGACGACGACTTCATCACCGCCCTGCCCAAGGCCGAGCTGCACCTGCATATCGAAGGCAGCCTGGAGCCGGAGCTGATGTTCGCGCTGGCGCGGCGGAACCGGGTCGCCATCCCGTTCGGCTCGGTGGAGGAGGTGCGCGCGGCCTATGCCTTTTCCAACCTCCAGGACTTTCTCGACATCTATTATGCGGGCGCGGACGTGCTGCGGCAGGCGGAGGATTTCCACGATCTGGCGGTCGCCTATTTCGACCGGGCGGCGGCGGACGGCGTGGTCCATGCCGAAATCTTCTTCGATCCCCAGACCCATACGGATCGCGGCATCCCCTTCGACACGGTGATGGAGGGGTTGCTGTCCGGCATGGCGGCGGCGCGCGAGCGCCACGGGCTGACGTCGAAGCTGATCCTATGCTTCCTGCGCCATCTGGACGAGGAGGCCGCCTTCGCCACCTTCGCGCGGGCCGAGAAATGGCTGGACCGGATCGACGGCGTTGGCCTCGATTCCTCCGAGGTCGGCCATCCCCCGTCGAAATTCGCCCGCGTCTTCGCCGCCGCCGGGGACGCCGGACTGAAGCGCGTGGCCCATGCCGGGGAGGAAGGGCCACCCGCCTATGTGCACGAGGCGCTCGACCTGTTGCGGATCGACCGGCTCGACCATGGCAACCGCGCATTGGAAGACCCGCTGCTGACCGCCCGGCTGGCGCGCGAGGCGATGACGCTGACCGTCTGCCCGCTGTCCAATCACAAGCTGTGCGTGGTGAAGGACATGGGCGACCATCCCATCGACCGCATGCTGCGCCTCGGCCTGCGGGCGACGATCAATTCGGACGATCCCGCCTATTTCGGGGGCTATGTCGGCGACAATTACCGCGCCGTCGCCCGGAGCCGGGGGCTGTCGCGCGCGGATATGGTGACGCTGGCGCGTAACAGCTTCCTGGGATCGTTCCTGGACGATGGTGCCATCGCCGCGCATCTCGACCGGCTGGATGCCTTCGCGCAACAGGCGGAATGACGCCATGGTTGCCCTTGGCGCATCGGGGCAGCAAAAGGGGCGTCAGATTCCGGCGGGAATGGCGTGGCCGCCCGCTCCCTCAACGATGATGGAAGTGTCGTGACCACCAAAGTCTATCTGTCCGCCGACCGCCTGCTGGAGGATTCCTTCCGCCTGGCCAATCTGGTCTTCGACAGCGGTTTCCGCCCGACCCATATCGTCGGCATCTGGCGCGGCGGCGCGCCGGTGGGCATCGCGGTGCAGGAATTGCTGGAATATCGCGGCGTCGAAAGCGACCATATCGCGATCCGCACAGCCTCCTATACCGGCATCGACCAGCAGGATCCGCAGGTCCGCATCTATGGCCTGGGCCATCTGGTCGACGTGCTGAACCCCGAGGATCGCCTGCTGCTGATCGACGATGTGTTCGATTCGGGCCGCTCGATCCGCGCGCTGCTGAAGGAACTGAAGGACCGGTGCCGGCGCAATATCCCGGACGAGGTGAAGGTCGCGACCGTCTATTACAAGCCATCGCGCAACGTGACCGACCTGAAGCCGGACTATTTCGTCCACCAGACCAATGACTGGCTGATCTTCCCGCACGAGATCAACGGGTTGAGCGAGGACGAGATCCGCGCGCACAAGCATGGCGCGGACATCATCCTGCGCTGAGGGGCTTCAGCGCGCCATCGCCTTCACATTGCGCGATATATCGGCTTGGCTCAGGGCCTCGGGATGCGGGGTGATCGGCGATCGGCGGATCGCCACGATCACGTCGCCATCGCCCTGATCGAAACGGCGCTGCATGACCCGGTAAGCCCCGCCGGTCACCGTGCGCAGCAGCACCGCACTGTGCGGATAGGCGTCGCGGTATCGGTCGCGCACGACCACCGCCCCCGCCACGCCGATCCGGTCGAGGATCGCCGCCGCCTCTCCCGGCGTCCGCGCGATCAGGTGATAGCCGCGCCCCATGAAATCGCTGCCCGACAGCCATTGCGACGACCGCACGGACCACAGGCTGCGACGACCGCGATCCTGATAGGCGGCCTCGGCGATGATCGCGCCCTCGCCGCCGGCGCGGCCATCGACCATCCAGATGCCCGGTGCCGCCCGCATCGTCGCGACGATGGCGGGCGCGCCCATGTCGCGCTTCGGCACCAGATGGATCAGCGCCGTCACCGGTGAAATCAACACGATCAGTCCCAGGACCACGGCAACGGGCCTCGCCATCCCCCCGCGCCGCCAGACCAGCAGGATCGCCGTCGCGATCAGCGTGACGGCCCAGGGAAGAGCGGGCAGGACATAGCGCGGATCGAGCGCCACGGGCACGATCGATTGAAAGGCCAGCGTCGCCACGACGACCGCCAGCGCCAGCCGGACGACCGGCCTCGCCTCCTCGGCCCGCCACCCCAGCACTGCCACCGCCACCATCAACACGATGCCCACCCATCCCAGATCCTCGACCAGCGCCGCGACATTGGTGGACAGCGCCAGCCATGCATAGGCAAGGCCCGGCGCATAGTTGAATCCGCCCGCCGAAATGCGGAACGACACCGCATACCAGGGCGCGACGACCAACAGGGTCGCCACCGCCACCACCCATAGCCGCCGGTCGCGCAGGATCGCCCAACGCCGCGCGAGCAGGATTTCCACGGCAGGGACCAGCGCGATCAGCGCACCATTGCCCTTCACCAATGGCGCGAAGGCCGCCAGCGCACCGAACAGCGCGAACCGCCGCCAGCAGGGCGCCTCCGCCGCGCGCAACCACGCGATCGCGCCCAGCCCGACCACCAGGGCCACCGGCTGGTCGAGCAGGAAGGACCGCGCGCTGTCGACCGCCAGCGGCGATGCCAGCATGGCGAACGCCGCCGCCAGTCCGATCCGGGGGGCGCCCATCCGGCACATGGCCCACAGCACCAGCAGCGCGGGCCATCCCGCCACGACCGCGCTGACGATCGCCGCCGCGAAGGGCGAAGGCCATGCCAGCGCGAAGAGCGGCGCCCACAGCGCATACCAGCCCGGCGGCCAATGCCCGATCGAAAGCTTGGGATAATGCGCATAGAAATCGCGCGCGAAGGCCATCGGGCCGGGCAATCCGGCGCGCAGCCAGTCAGCGAGGAACAGCGTGTTGACATAATGGGCCGATTCGTCGGGCCCCAGAAAGCTGCCTGTGATCCCGCCCGTCATCCAGGCCAGCGCCAGTGACGCCAGCCCCAGCAGCATCGCCGCACCGACCGCCCCGGCATATCGCATCGCACGCTTCCCATCCCCCGTCACAAGGCGAGCGATAAAGCGATCCGGACCGGCGATATAGGGAAATCTGGATGCCCCGTGAGGATTCGAACCTCAATTAACGGAGTCAGAGTCCGTGGTCTTACCTTTAGACGACGGGGCATCGAACAGGGGTGGGCCTCTAGGCGGGCGAATCACCCTTGTCAACCGGATTTCCGCCGCTTGCCCCCCTCGCCGTCTTGTCGCGCGCGCGGCGACTCGCTACCTTGGCCGTCAAGCACCGGCGGACGCTCAAGTCCGTGACGGATAGAACAGAATAAAGTGAGATACGGCGATGGGGGATGTTCCCACCCGAAGGCCGTACCGGCAGGCCAAGCCCCCTGCCCGTCCGGCACCGCCCCGGCCCCAGCGTGGCCGATGGTCCGATGCGCAGGCCTATGCCGCGCTCGACCTGGGCACCAACAATTGCCGCCTGCTGATCGCGCGGCCGCAGGGCGGCGGTTTCGCGGTGGTCGATGCCTTTTCGCGAATCGTGCGGCTGGGCGAAGGGCTCGCCACGACCGGACGGCTGTCGGATGCCGCGATCGACCGCACCATCGCCGCGCTTCGCGTGTGCGCCGACAAGCTGCGGCGCCGCAACGTCACCCTGTCGCGTGCGGTGGCGACCGAAGCGTGCCGCCGCGCCGTCAACGGCCCCGCCTTCATCGCGCGGGCGCTAGCGGAAACGGGCATCCACCTGGACATCATCTCCGCCGAGGAGGAGGCGCGGCTGGCCGTGCTCGGCTGTCATGCGCTGATCGAGCCGGGGGAGGACCCCGCGCTCGTCTTCGATATCGGCGGCGGGTCGACCGAGCTGGTGCTGGTCGACACGCATGGGCCGGTGCCCCGCATCCTCGACTGGCATTCCGCGCCCTGGGGCGTCGTCTCGCTGACCGAAAGTGCTGGCGGTGGCGAGGGTGAGGCGGGGCGGCTGGCCGCCTATGCGCGGATGCGCGAGATCGTGGCGGACAGCTTCGCCGACTTCACCCGACGCCTGCCGCGCGACCTGAAGCGCCCCCGGCTGCTCGGCACCAGCGGGACGGTGACGACGCTGGGCAGCGTCCATCTGGGGCTCAGCCAATATGACCGCGCCGCCGTCGACGGACTGATCGTGCCGACCGCCGCGATGCGCGCGATCAGCGCCGACCTGTCGCGCAAGAGCCTGGCGGCGCGCGGCAAGGTGGCGTGCATCGGGCCGGAGCGCGCCGATCTGGTGGTCGCGGGCTGCGCGATCCTGGAGACGATATTGGACCTTTGGCCCGCCGAGCGGCTAGGGATCGCCGACCGTGGGATTCGCGAAGGGATCCTGCGCCGTTTGATGGGAATCACCAGACCGTGAGCAGAGGAAATTCGGGGCTGCACCAGCGGGTGCGCACCGCCCGGAACCGCACCGCCCAATCGACCCGCTGGCTCGAACGCCAGCTCAACGACCCTTATGTCCGCCGCGCCAAGGCGGAGGGGTATCGCAGCCGTGCGGCGTACAAGCTGATCGAGCTGGACGAACGGTTCGGCTTCCTGCGCGGCAAGAAGCGGATCATCGACCTGGGGATAGCGCCGGGCGGCTGGAGCCAAGTGGTGCGGCGCAAGCTGCCCAACGCCAGCGTGGTGGGCATCGACCTGTTGCCGGTCGACCCGATCGACGGCGTCACCATCTTCGAGATGGACTTCATGGACGATGCCGCGCCGGACCGGCTGATGGAGGCGCTGGGCGGCGCGCCCGACCTGGTCATGTCGGACATGGCGGCGAACACCGTCGGCCATCCGCAGACCGACGCGCTGCGCACCATGGGGCTGGTCGAAACCGCCTTCGCCTTCGCCTGCGACGTGCTGTCGCCCGGCGGGGTGTTCGTGTCGAAGGTCTTCGCGGGCGGGGCCGATTCGCAACTGGTCGCCGAGATGAAGCGCCACTTCGCCACGGTGAAGCACGCCAAGCCGCCGTCGAGCCGCAAGGGCTCGGTGGAATGGTTCGTCGTCGCGCAGGGGTTCAAGGGGCGGAAGGCGGCTCCGCTCGGAGACGATTCGGAGGACTGAGCGTTTCAGGCTTTATGGAGTTCGCGCGGAGACGCGGAGGAGGTTCGCTTCGGTCGGAAGACGGGCTGCTCCCCACGAGCGTTGGTGCAGGACGAGCTATGCCGGCAAACCAACAGCTCCGCGTCTCCGCGCCTCCGCGCGAACCAAATCCCCACCTCCGTTCAGCCTGAGCGCAGTCGAAGGCCACGGGGTGACCTTCGCGGCAAAGGTCGGGGCGTGCATTTCGACTTGGGCGCAAAGCGCCAAAGTTTATCCTGAGCGGCTGGCTTGCCAGCCAGCCGAAGGGCTCAGTGCGAACGGAGGTTGGGGCGGTGGTATGTGACTCCGGGGAACACTCACACCAACCCGTTCACCGCCTCCATGAAGCGCATCAGGCTGATCGGCTTGGAGACATAGGCATCCGCCCCCGCCGCGCGGATGCGGTCCTCGTCATCGCGCCCCGCATAGGCCGTGACCGCCATCACCGGGATGCGGCGAAGCGCCTCGTCCGCCTTCAGTTCCAGGATCAGGTCATAGCCGGTGACGTGCGGCATCTGGATATCCATGATGATCAGGTCCGGCTCGACCTCGCGGGCGCGGGCGACCGCCTCCCGCCCGTCGCGCACCGGCTCCGCCACGAAGCCATGCGCGCGCAGAAGGTCGCAGAAGAGTTTCAGATTGAGTTCGTTGTCCTCGACAACGAGCACCTTTCTTGCCACGCCCGCTCCACCATTGACCAGGGACGACGATAGGCAATGCCCGGACCGGATACAATCGAGCCTGAACGGATGGAGGCCGCGATGGCGACGGCGTTGCAGGCGCTGGTGTGGACGCTGCAAAGCCCCTCGCGCGCCGAGCGTCTGCTGGCGCTGACCGGCCTGTCGGTCGAGGAATTGCGCGGCGGCGCGGGCGAGCCCGGCGTGCTCGCGGCGATCCTGTCGTTTCTGGAAGCGCATGAAGCCGATCTGGTCGATTGCGCCGAGGCGCTGGGCACCCGCCCCGAATCGCTGGTCGCCGCCCGCCGCATGTTGGAGAAGGCATGAAACCCCTGTTGATCTGCGATTGCGACGAAGTGCTGGTCCATATGGTGCGGCATTTCCGCAGCTGGCTGGACGAGGCGCATGACATCGACTTCGCGCTCGACCGCCACGACTTTTTCGGGGCGATGACCCGGCGGGACGGCGGCTCCGCGCTGAGCCAGACCGAGGCTTGGGACCTGCTGCACGGCTTCTTCCCTGGCCAGATGGAGCGCCAGACCCTGGTCCCCCACGCCGCCGAGGCGCTGGCGACCCTGGCCGAAACCGCCGATATCGTCATCCTGACCAACCTGATCGAGGAATGCCGCCAGCCGCGAATCGAGCAACTCGCGCGCTTCGGCATCGCCCACCGCGTCCAGTGCAACAGCGGCGGCAAGGGCGAGCCGGTGGCCAGGCTGGTCGCCGAACATGGCCATCCCGTCACCGTCTTTGTCGACGACCTGCCGCAGCATCATGCCTCGGTCGCGGAACATGCGCCGCAGGTCCACCGGCTGCACATGGTGTCGGAGCCCGAAATGGCCCCGCACGTGCCCCCCGCCCCCGACGCCCATGCGCGGATCGACGACTGGCGGCGGGCGGAGGACTGGATCGCGACGCGTTTCGCCGAGGGGCGGCCGGCCGCCTGACCGCCATGGCTTGACCTGAACGGGGCGGGCGCGCCATGTCTCGCGCCATGACCACCCATATCGATCGCGCGCTCGAGCAGCTCGGCCTCACGCTGCCGGAGGCCGCCGCCCCCGTCGCCGCCTATGTCCCCGTCGTCGAGGCGGGCGGGCTTCTCCACATTTCGGGCCAGCTGCCCTTCATCGACGGCCAGCTCGTCACCGGACGGCTGGGCGACGGCGTCTCGCTGGAAGACGGGCAGAAGGCGGCGCAGGCATGCGGCCTGATGCTGGTCGCGCAGATCCGGAAATATCTGGGCGGCGACCTGTCGCGGGTAAAGCGGATCGTGAAGCTGGGCGTGTTCGTCAATTCGGCGGGCGACTTTACCGACCAACCCAAGGTCGCCAATGGCGCGTCGGAACTGATGGTGGCGCTGTTCGGGGATTCGGGACGTCATGCCCGCTCGGCGGTCGGCGTGCCGGTGCTGCCGCTGGGTGCGGCGGTCGAGGTGGATGCGATTGTAGAGCTGGCCTGATTTTTTGGGCGGGTCGCCCGCGGCCTTCCCTCCCCCATCCCCTCCCGCCTGCGGGAGGGGCGTGTTGCTTGGCTGATGTGAGGATCGCTCGCTGGAGCAGTTTCCGACCAGATTGAACCAGCGTCATCGCCCTGCGGGCGACCGCTTCGCGGCGGGGTGCTTTCGATCCGGGGCGGCGTTGCTTGTCGGTCACGATGCTTCAGCATCGCTCCCTCCGCGCGCCTAGCCCCGAACCAAAATCACCGCCGTGCCGTTGATCCAACCTGATCGGAAACTGCTCTAGCCTCTAGCCGCTCCCCTCCCGCAGGCGGGAGGGGATGGGGGAGGGCCCGCTTCCACAAGCCAACGCCCCCCCTTGCCCCACCCCATCCCAAACCGCATATCCCCAGCGATGACCACCGCCATCGCGCGTATCCTGTCCGGCGTCGCCGCCTTGTCCCCCGACCAGTGGGACGCCTGCGCGGGCACCGCCAACCCCTTCGTCTCCCACGCCTTCCTGACCGCGCTGGAAGAATCGCACAGCGTCGGCGGCCGCTCGGGCTGGACGCCCGCGCCGATCGTCATCGACGGCCCCGACGGCCAGCCCGCCGCGATCGCCCCCGCCTATCTGAAGGCGCATAGCCAGGGGGAATATGTCTTCGACCATGGCTGGGCCGATGCCTGGGAGCGCGCCGGGGGGCGCTATTATCCCAAGCTCCAGATCGCCTCACCCTTCTCGCCGGTACCGGGGCCCCGCCTTCTGCTCCGCGATCCCGCCCTCGCCCCCGCGCTGATCGCCGCGATCGAGGCGGTGACCGACCAAAACGAGCTATCCTCCGCGCACGTCACCTTCGTCGCGCCCGAACAGCTCCCGCATTTCGAGGCGGCGGGCTGGCTGATGCGCGAAGGCGTGCAGTTCCACTGGCGCAATGACGGATATGGCAGCTTCGACGATTTCCTGAACGCGCTCGCCAGCCGCAAGCGCAAGGCGATCCGCAAGGAACGCGCCGCCGCCGTCGAGGGTCTGACCATCCGCCACCTGACCGGCAGCGACATCCGCCCGGAGCATTGGGACGCCTTCTGGGTCTTCTATCAGGACACGGGCAGCCGCAAATGGGGCCAGCCCTATCTGACCCGCGCCGCGTTCGACCGGATCGGCGAGCGGCTGGGCGACAAGGTGCTGCTGATCCTGGCGGAGCGCGACGGGGCGCCGATCGCGGGGGCGCTCAACCTGATCGGCCAGGACACGCTCTATGGCCGCTATTGGGGCGCCACCGAGGAGGTGCCCTTCCTCCATTTCGAGCTATGCTATTATCAGGCGATCGACGCCGCCATCGCGCGCGGACTCTCGACGGTCGAGGCGGGGGCGCAGGGCGAGCATAAGCTGGCGCGGGGTTATGTCCCGGTGCCGACCTGGTCGGCGCATTACATCCCCCACCCCGCCTTCCGCCGCGCCGTCGCCGAATTCGTGCAGCGCGAGCGGCAGGCCATCGAGGCCGAGAGCGAGTATCTGGGCGAACTCACCCCCTTCCGCCGGGGGTGAGGTAGCGACTATTCGAAAACGTGCCGAGGCACGTTTTGCGGCACTGGCCCGCTCGAAACTCGCTTACAGCGAGTTTGGACAACGACTCTTAATCGTCGTCCTTGCCGGGCGGCGTGCTGCGCCGGGCGGGTGGGGCACGATGCTCGTCCTCGGGCGAGGGACGGCTCAGCAGCTCATAGGCCGCCGGGTCGATGATCGGACGGCGGTCGTCGATCCGATAGAGCACGTCGCGCCCCGACCGCCAGATCGGCGTCATCCCGCGCGTCAGGCTTTCGTCGTAACGCGGCGGGTGGACGAGCCAGACATAGTCGAACGCATCGCGCGGCAGCAGCTTCAGCGCGGTCTCGACCGGCCGCCACCACTGGCCCCGGCAGCGCCGCTGGGTCACGATCTCGGACGGATCATGCGCGAAGCGCTTGGCGGGGGCATAGCGCACGGTCAACAACTGCCCGCCCGCCATCGACCATTGATCGTTGGCATAGGCCAGCTTGCGCTCCAGCGCGAGGCCCGCGACATGCTCCAGCCGGCTCGACGGCCAGACATCGGCGCAATATTGGCGGCCCACGAAGGTCAGCAGCCGCGCGCGCGGCGGAACATGGTCCAGCGCGGCCAGTACCCGGTCATAATCGTTGCTGTACATCACATAGCTGACCGTGGTCGCGCCGATCCGCACCACGAAGAACAGCAGGCCTACGACCGCCAAGGTCGAGGCACCGCGCAGCGACAGCCCGCGCCGGGGCCGGAGCGCGATCAGCGCGATCGCCAGGACATAGGGGGCCAGGCGCATATCGGCATAGGCCGATCCGAACACGATGCGCGGCAACAGCAGATAGACGATGAAGAGAAACGCCGCCGACAGGACCAGATTGCGCGAATATTCGACCCGCTCGTCGCGCACGCCCTTCAGCAGGACGAGGAACAGCACCGTGACCGAGGCGAGGTCGAACAGCATCCAGCGGTCGCGCAGGACCATCGTGACCCAGTTGATCTTCCACCGCCAGTTGAACCAGTCGGTGGTCTGGCCGGTGACGTCCGCGCCCGAGCGCCACACCACCATCAGCACCATCGGCAGCGCCAGCGGGATACAGCCGATCCCGGCATGGAAGGCCGACACGACCCAGCCCTTCACCCCATGCGCGCCCTTGGCCCGGCGGATATCGTGCTGGCGGATCAGTTCGGCCGAGAAGGCGAGTACGCCCAGCACGCCCCAGCCGAAGGTGTGCGCGACCCACAATATGCAGGACAAGGGCACGAACAGGATCGCGCGCAACCGCACCGTGCCCAGCCGCCCCATGCGCAGCCAGAGCGCGAACAGGTTCAGCGCCAGCGCCATCGCCAGCGCGAAATTCACGAAGCCGAACTGGAAGGGATAGCTATAGGCCAGCGGCAGCGCGAACAGCGCGGTGGCGGGAATCCGCCCCTGCACCTCGCGTGCGATCCAGAGCAGGCCGGTGACGGTCAGCACCGGGATCGCCATGACGATCAGCTTGACCGCCAGCTCCAGCCCGAAGATCGGCGCCAGCGGCTCGATCAGCAGGTCGATGCCCAGATTGCCGATCATCTGCCATTCGAAATGATACCAGTCGGCCAGCCAGGGCTGGTTGCCATATTCCAGCTGGACCCGGTAACGCCCCATATGGCCCGGCAGGTCGACCAGCGGCGGCACCGTCGGCCAGATCAGCGGCAGCGCGGCGAGCAGCGCCATCGCCGCCACGAACCACCGCGTCTGCCACCAGTTGAGCTTTCCCCCATTCATGGCGCCAGTGCCTAGCGGACCGAAGGGGCGTCCGACAAGCATCGGTGGTGCCGAACGCGATAGACGGCGGAGTCGCGGTCCGACCATGTCCGGATCAGGTCGGGCGACCGCGCCCGCCCCGCCGGAAAGCCGATCGTCCACACCGCATCGAACGAACAGCGATCGAAATCCCGAATCGCCGTATCGATATCGACCCATCCCCCCTGGCTGCCGGGCGGGAAGGCCAGGCTGGAGGGGTCCCGGTCATAGGGGGCGGCATCGGCGACGCGGGGGCGGATCAGATGCTGGCCGGGCACGGACCATTGGGTGTTGGTGAACATGCGCCGCCGCGCGATCGCGAGACCGGCGATATGCCACCGCCGGGGGCTGCCCCAACCGGCTTCGCCCTGCGCATCGACCAGCACCAGCACTCGGCCACCCGGCGGCAAGGCGTCCAGGGCCTGCCAGTCCCGCTCCTGCGCATTCGCGATCTGGGCGAAGGCGATCGTCGTGCCGATCAACCGGGCGACGAAAAAGCCGGTCGCCAGCGCCGCGATCCGGCCATGGTTCCCTGGCGGGGCGATGCGGACCGACAGGATCGCCAGCACGACCGCCGGGGCCAGCATCCGCATGTCGAGATAGGCACCGCCCCGGAAAACATAGGGGAGCGCCAGGAATATCGCGAAACCGATGGCCGCCGGAACGGCCAATAGCGGCAGCATCGACAGGCGGCGCGACCGGATCACCGCATAGCCGAACAGCATCACGACGATCAGCGCGGCGGCGTCCCAGACGAACCACTGCTCCTTGAACAGGGTCAGGACCCAACGGATCTTGTAGATCACATACCAGCCGCCGCTATCACCGGCCACCCGGTCCCCGCCCGCCCGCAGCATCCAGAGCGCGGGCAGAGCCATCGGCGCGACCGTCAGTCCGGCACGGGGAACGGCCGACCGCCACGATCGCCCCGTTTCGGCCAGCCGCGCCGCCTCCATCGCGAAGGCATAGGTCAGCAGCAACGCCCAGCCGAGCGCGTGGCACAGCCAGATCACCGGTGCGATCAACGCGAACAGGACGATCCGCCAGCCGATCCCCCGCGTCCGGGCCAGATACAGCCACAACGCCAGCGCCAGCAGCACCAGCGCCTGCGCCAGACAGAAATTGACGAACCCCATCTGGAAGGACGGGCCATAGGCCAGCGGAAAGGCCAGCATCGCGGTGGCGGGTATCCGCCCATGCGCCGCCCGCGCCAAGGCGATCATCCCCGCGACCGTCAGCGGCGGGATGACCAGCAGGATCAGCTTGGTCGCCGGTTCGATGTCGAGGCCGAAGACACGGTGCAGCGCCAGCACGATCACCTCGACACCCAGATTGCCGACCGCCGCCCAGTGCACGTCATAATAGCGCCCCAGCGGCCCGCGCCCCGCCTCGGCCAGAATGCGGTAGCTGCCGATATGGTCGCCGATATCGTCCAGCGGTGCAACGCCGGGCCAGAGCAGGGGCACCGCCGACAGGATCACGCATGCCAACAAAAAGAGGCGGGACTGCCACCACAGCCCCGCCTCTTCGTATCTCTTCCCGTCCTGCCGGTTGGCGGCGATCATATCGACCTTTCCCCTGTCAGGACGGGCTATGCGGATCAGATCCGGTCGCGACGGCCCAGCAGACGCAGGCGCAGCGCGTTGAGCTTGATGAAGCCCGCCGCGTCGCGCTGGTCATAGGCGCCCTGATCGTCCTCGAAGGTGACGACCTTTTCCGAATAGAGCGAATAGGGCGACTTGCGGCCGGTGACGGTCGCGTGGCCCTTGTACAGCTTCAGGCGGACGGTGCCGGTCACCTTCTCCTGGCTGTAGTTGACGGCGGCCTGCAGCATCTCGCGCTCCGGGCTGAACCAGAAGCCGTTATAGACCAGTTCGGCATAACGCGGGGCCAGTTCGTCCTTGAGATGCGCGGCGCCCCGGTCGAGCGTGATCTGCTCGATACCGCGATGCGCCAGCGCATAGATGGTGCCGCCCGGCGTCTCGTACATGCCGCGGCTCTTCATGCCGACGAAGCGGTTCTCGACCAGGTCGAGGCGGCCGATGCCGTGCTTGCGGCCCAGTTCGTTCAGCTTGGTCAGCAACGTCGCGGGCGAGCAGGCCTCACCGTTCAGCGCGACGCCGTCGCCCCGCTCGAAATCGATGGTGATGGTTTCGGGCTGGTCGGGCGCGTCTTCCGGGTTGACGGTGCGCGAATAGACATAATCGGGGACCTCGTCCCACGGGTCCTCCAGCACCTTGCCCTCGGACGAGGTGTGGAGCAGGTTCGCGTCGGTCGAGAAGGGCGCTTCGCCGCGCTTGTCCTTCGACACCGGGATCTGGTGCGCTTCGGCGAACTCGATCAGCCTGGTGCGGCTGGTCAGGTCCCACTCGCGCCATGGCGCGATGACCTTGATATCGGGGTTCAGCGCATAATAGCCCAGCTCGAAACGGACCTGGTCGTTGCCCTTGCCGGTCGCGCCGTGGCTGACCGCGTCGGCATTCACCATCTTGGCGATCTCGATCTGGCGCTTGGCGATCAACGGCCGCGCGATCGAGGTGCCGAGCAGGTACAGCCCCTCGTACAGCGCATTGGCGCGCATCATCGGGAAGACGTAATCCTTGACGAACTCCTCGCGCAGGTCGTCGATGAAGATGTGCTCGGGCTTCACGCCCGCCATCTCCGCCTTCTTGCGCGCGGGCTCCAGTTCTTCGCCCTGGCCCAGATCGGCGGTGAAGGTCACGACCTCGCAGCCATAATGCTGCTGCAGCCACTTCAGGATGACGCTGGTGTCGAGGCCGCCCGAATAGGCGAGGACGACGCGCTTGATATCTTCGCTCACGGCAAAGTCCTTCGGAGAGGGGATGGATTTGCCTCGCGCCCTATGCGCTGTCGCGGCCCCACGCAACCTTCGCTTGGGTTCGTTCATTGCGGCGACAGCCAAAGGCCGTCAGGAGCGGCCATGATGCCCCGTATTGGAGTCCCGTGCATGACCCGTTTCCTCTTCGCCGGTCTGATCGCCGCGTCGCTCGCCGTACCCGCCCTGGCGCAGGACACCCGCGCGTCGGCCGCCGCGAAATTCTCGCGCGAGTTCAAGGCGCGCGACACCAACCGCGACGGCGTGCTGACCAAGGCCGAGGTCAAGGCCGCGATCATGAAGATGGGCAATGGCAAGAAGCAGATCGACGCGGTCCATGCCCAGCGGCTGACCGACCTGTGGTTCGACAAGGCCGACGCCAACAAGGACGGCAAGGTGACCGAGGCGGAGGCGCAGGCGCTGCTGTCGCGCACCTTCGACGAATATGAAGCGGCCAAGGCGGCGCAAGGTGGCGCGCGCCCCGCCGGTCCGGTGGCCGGGCCCAAGGGACGGTAAGCGCCCATTTCCCATTCCCCAACGTCCGTTCAGCCTGAGCGAAGTCGAAGGCCACGCTAAGCCCTGTCCGCGAGCGTTATCCCGTGCACTTCGACTTCGCTCAGTGCGAACGGAGGTTGGTCATGAAGGGGAGCGGGCCGCAGACGGAGCGCCTGCTACCCCACAAAAAAAAGGCCCGGTGCGTTGCCGCACCGGGCTTAGGTCGTCCGCAGGAGGAACGTCGTGGGGAGCGGGGGTCTGTCGCCCCCGCTCCCGATCAGTTGTAGGCGCGCTCGCCGTGCTCGCCGAGGTCGAGGCCTTCCTGCTCGACTTCGGGGGCGACACGCAGGCCGGTGATCGCCTTGGCGACATACATGGCGACGACGGTGCCGATGGAGGCCCAGACGATCGTCGTGGCGACCGCCCCGAGCTGGACCAGCAGCTTGGAACCCATGGCGTAATCCGCCGCACCCGGGCCGCCCAGCGACGGGGCATAGACCACCGCCGTGCCGATCGCGCCGATCATGCCGCCGATGCCATGGACACCGAAGGCGTCGAGCGCATCGTCATAGCCGAGCTTGGGCTTGAGAACCGAGACGGCATAGAAGCAGACCACGCTGGCGATGGCGCCCAGCACGATCGCGCCGAACGGACCCGAATTGCCCGCCGCCGGGGTGACCGCGACCAGACCGGCGACGATGCCCGAACAGAAGCCCAGCGCCGAACCCTTATGCCCCGCCAGACGCTCGGCGAGCATCCAGAACAGGCCGCCCGAGGCCGTCGCGACGAAGGTGTTGATCATCGCCAGACCCGCCGAGCCATTGGCCTCCAGTGCCGAGCCCGCGTTGAACCCGAACCAGCCGACCCACAACAGGCCGGTGCCGACACCGGTCAGCGTCAGCGAGTGCGGCGGCATCGGCGTGGTCGGATAGCCCATGCGCTTGCCGAGGATCAGCGAAGCGACCAGCGCCGAGACGCCGGCGTTGATGTGCACCACCGTGCCGCCCGCGAAGTCGAGCGCCCCCGCCTTGAAGAACAGGCCCGAGGACGCCCACACCATGTGCGCGATCGGGAAATAAACGATGGTCAGCCACACGGCGACGAAGGCCATGACCGCCGAGAACTTCATCCGCTCGACGACCGAGCCCAGCACCAGCGCGGCGGTGATCGCGGCGAAGGTCATCTGGAAGCAGATGAAGACATATTCGGGGATTTCGACGCCCGCGGTGAAGGTCGCCGCCTGGCTGGCGGGCGTGACGCCCTTGAGGAACGCCTTGCCCAGCCCGGAGATGAAGTTGGACGCGCCCCCCGACACGTCCGGCCCGAAGGCCAGGCTATAGCCGTACATCACCCAGATCAGCATCGCGAGACAGGCCGCCGCGCCGATCTGCGTCATGGTGGACAACATGTTCTTCGCACGGGTCAGGCCGCCATAGAACAGCGCCAGGCCCGGCAGGATCATCATCATGACCAGCACGGTCGAGGTGAGCATCCAGGCGGTGTCGCCCTTGTTCACCGTCGCGGCGGGTGCGGCGGCGGCGGGTGCCTGCAACGCGGCGTCCTGCGCCCAGGCGGGCAGGGCGGCGAACAGCGTCAGGCCGAGGCCCGTCGCACCGGTCGCCAATTTGGTGACGTGCTTCATCGAAATCCCCCCTTGCTCAGAGTGCCGATTCGTCGGTTTCGCCGGTGCGGATGCGCACGGCCTGGCCGACATCGAGCATGAAGATCTTGCCGTCACCGATCGCGCCGGTGTTGGCGGCGGCCTGGATCGATTCGACGACGCGGTCGGCGATCTCCGACACGCAGACGACCTCGATCTTGATCTTGGGCACCATGTTGGTGCTGTATTCGGCCCCGCGATAGATTTCGGTCTGGCCCTTCTGCCGCCCGAAACCCTTCACCTCGGTCACCGTCATGCCCGCCACGCCGAGCGTGGTCAGCGCTTCGCGCACCTCGTCGAGCTTGAACGGCTTGATGATAGCGATGATCAGCTTCACCTGCGCCCCCTTTGCGTTACCCGCCGACCCGCCTCGCAAAGGATGTGCCAGTTTACGATTTCGTGACTTTCCCGCGCGGAGGCGATGGAAGACGGATCGGATCGCCTCTTTTTGCGCATCAAAAAAACAGCAAGTGGCCATCTCTGCCTAAATTTCAGGCACGGTTTCGGAGCAAAGCCGCGTCCCGCCGGTTTGCCTTTCAGGTAGATGAAGGGAGCCCATCATGGCCGACACATCCGGCGAGCCGCTGGCAGGAACGGTGGCCGACGCGCTGGCCGAACGGGAAGAGGCGGGCGTCGCGCCGATCCTGTGGCTGGGCATCGCGGCGGGATTGCAGATCGGGTTCGGCGGGATCGCCTATCTGATCGCGAGCGCCGGCATGCCCTCGGATGCGGGGGCGACGCATCTTCTGGCGGGCCTCGCCTTTTCCGCCGGGCTGATGCTGGTGATGGTGACGGGCGCGCATCTGTTCACCGGCCATGCGATGCTGTCGCTTCCCCTTGCACAGCACCGCGTGACGGGCATGGGTCTGGCCAAGGCGCTGGGGCTGGTGTGGTGCGCCAATCTGGTCGGCAGCCTGATCGTCGTCGCGCTGTTCGTCGCGGCGGGCGGGCCGGAGGCGGTGGACGGCGCACTTGCCGCCGTCGCACGCGAAACCGCCATGGCGAAGGTCGCCAAGTCGAGCGGCATGCTGATCGCCTCGGGCATCCTAGCGAATATGCTGGTGTGCCTGGCGGTCTGGATGGCGAGCGGGGCGGAGACGGTCGCGGGCAAGATCATCGCGGTGATCGCGCCCGTTACCCTGTTCGTCGCCGCCGGGTTCGAACATTCGATCGCGAACATGACGTTGCTGCCGCTGGGCCATGCGCTCGATCCGGTCGGCGTACCGATCGCGGGCATCGCGCATAATCTGGCGCTGTCGACGCTGGGCAACCTGATCGGCGGTGGCGCGATCGCGCTGTTGCTGGGGGCGGGGCATGGGGCGTTGAACAAGCGAGCCTGATGCAAAACCCGCCAGGACCATCCCGGCGAAGACCGGGATCCAGTTGGCGAGCCGTTAGTCAGTCCCTCCCATCACGACGCAACTGGACCCCGGCCTTCGCCGGGGTGGCGCGAGGGAGGATGGGAAGTTGCACTTTTGCGCCAATCCCCTGCAAGGAACAAATGGCGTATTACGCCGCCAGCGCGGTGCCGCCGACGGTCAGCCCTTCGACCAGCAAGGTCGGCTGGCCGACCCCGGCGGGGACGCTCTGCCCGCCCTTGCCGCACACCCCCACGCCTTCGTCCAACGCGAAGTCGTTGCCGATACCCGTCACCTTGGTCAACACGCTCGGGCCGTCACCGATCAGCGTCGCACCCTTGATCGGTGCGCCCAAGCGGCCGTTCTCGATCCGGTACGCCTCGGTGCAGGAGAAGACGAACTTGCCCGAAACGATATCGACCTGCCCGCCGCCGAAGGACTTGGCGAAGATGCCGTTCCTGACCCGCGACAGCAGTTCGGCGGGATCGTCCTGCCCGCCCTTCATGAAGGTGTTGGTCATACGCGGCATCGGGGCATGGGCGAAGCTCTCGCGCCGCCCATTGCCGGTCGGCGCGACGCCCATCAGCCGTGCGTTGAGCCGGTCCTGCATATAGCCCTTGAGGATGCCATCCTCGATCAGCACGACTTCGCGCGTCGGCGTGCCCTCGTCATCGATCGACAGCGAACCGCGCCGGTCGGCCAGGCTCCCGTCATCGACCACGGTGACGCCGGGGGCCGCGACCCGCTTGCCGATGCGCCCCGAGAAGGCCGAGGTGCCCTTGCGGTTGAAGTCGCCTTCCAGCCCGTGGCCGATCGCCTCGTGCAGCAGCACGCCCGGCCAGCCCGGCCCGAGCAACACGGTCATCTCGCCCGCAGGCGCGGCGACCGAATCGAGATTGACCAGGGCCTGGTTCAGCGCGACGTCGATGCCGCGCTCCCAGGTCTCGCGCGCGACCAGCCGGTCGTAGAGATAGCGCCCGCCGATGCCGAAGCTGCCCGTCTCGCGCCGCCCATTCTGCTCGACCACGACCGAGATGTTGAGCCGCACCAACGGCCGCACGTCCGTTGCGACGAAGCCGTCGGCGCGGACGATCTCGACCACGCTCCAGCTTCCGGACAGGCCGACCGACACCTGCACCACGCGCGGGTCGCGCGCGCGGGCGGCGGCGTCGATCGTCTGGCAGAGCGACACCTTCTCGGCGAAGGGGATCAGGTCGAGCGGGTCGGTCGCGGTATAAAGGTGGCGGTTGGTCCCCTGTGGAGGAGGTGCGGCGGCCCCCTTGGCCGGATCGATCAGCGCCATGGTCTGCGCGGCGCGCTGGATCGCCGCCTCGGACAGTTCGTTGGCATGGGCGAAGGCGGTCATCTCGCCCGACACCGCGCGCAGGCCGAAGCCCGAATGGGTGTCGTAGCTGGCCGTCTTCAGCCGCCCGTCGTCGAAGCCGAACGCTTCGGAGCGCTTATATTGCAGATAGAGTTCGCCATCGTCCGCGCGCGACAGGGCATTGGCGGTGAGGCGCAATGCCGCGTCGGGGTCCAGCGTGTCGCGGTAGAGGAACGAGCGGGGATCGGTGGCGGTCATTTTGAAGATATAGGATGCCGGACCGAGGTTTGAAATCGCCGAGCGGCATTTCCTTCTTCTCCCCTCCCGCAGGCGGGAGGGGTCGGGGGAGGGCATGGGGTCTCACCGAGACTGTCGCCTGCTGCAAAACCCTCCCCATCCCAGTTTCAGGTAAACGATGCCCCGCATCGTTTAGGTCATGCCGGGGGCATGACCGACCTGAAACTCGTCTACGGGAGGGGCGTGAGTCTCTATTCGCGTGGGGGGCTTAGCGCCCGGCGCCGTCGCCGTGATCCGGGAGAGTCGCCTGGTCCACCCCATCCGCCGGGCCACCGATCAGCACGAAGCGGCGATCGCAATAGCCGCAATCGACATAGCCGGTCTCGTCGATCTGGAGCCACACGCGCGGATGGCCGAGCGCGGCTCCGCCGGGGATGTCGGTGGCGCCGTCGCAGGCGACGCGGGTCTGGGTGACGCGGGTGGTTTCGGGCGGCGGCAACATAGTCCCGCGCGATAGCAAGGCGCGGGGCCCCGTGCAATTGCCGAAAACCGGCTTGGCCTGTTGCCCGCGCGGGCCTATCGCAGGGCCATGACCAATCCCACCGAAGCCGCCATCTCGATCCAGGGCATCGCCAAGACCTATCAGGGCGGCAAGCGCGCGCTCGACGGGGTCAGCTTCGATGTGCCGCGCGGGCAGATATTCGGGCTGCTCGGGCCGAACGGCGCAGGGAAATCGACGCTGATCAACATCCTGGCGGGACTGGTCATGAAGACCGAAGGCTCGGCGTCGATCTGGGGCTTCGACATCGACCGGCATCCGCGCAATGCCAAGGCGTCGATCGGCATCGTCAATCAGGAGATATTGTTCGACCCCTTCTTCACGCCACTGGAGACGCTGGAGATTCAGGGCGGCCTGTACGGCGTGCCCAAGGCGCAGCGGCGGTCGATGGAATTGCTGCGCGCGGTGCATCTGGAGGACAAGGCCAATGCCTATTCGCGCACTTTGTCGGGGGGCATGAAGCGCCGCCTGATGGTGGCGAAGGCCATGGTCCATTCGCCGCCCGTGCTGGTGCTCGACGAACCGACCGCGGGCGTCGATATCGAACTGCGGCAACAGCTTTGGGCCTATGTCCGCCAGTTGAACGAACAGGGCGTGACGGTGGTGCTGACGACGCACTATCTCGAAGAGGCCGAGGAGCTGTGCGACCGGATCGCGATCATCAACCATGGTCGCCTGGTCGCCAACGAGCCGACCCGCGAACTGGTCGGCAAGGCGCAGGAAAAGGTCGTCGCGGTGACCGTCGACCGCGACGTGGGGGCGGTCCCCGACCATGCCAGTTTCGGCAGGATCGTGCTGAAGGGCGCGCGCACGCTGGAGATCACCTATGCCAAGGACAAGGTGAATGCCGGGCAGGTTCTGGCGGCGGTGCAAGCGGACGGGTTCGGGATCGTCGATGT
This sequence comes from Sphingomonas sp. 2378, assembly GCF_038084995.1. NCBI lineage: Bacteria > Pseudomonadati > Pseudomonadota > Alphaproteobacteria > Sphingomonadales > Sphingomonadaceae > Sphingomonas > Sphingomonas sp. 2378. The sequence continues at coordinate 27,787 of NZ_JAXCMJ010000010.1, read as the reverse complement.
CTCGACCAAGGAAGCCGATCTGGAGGACGTGTTCCTGTCGTTGACGCGGAGCGTGGGGGTTTGAGACTGAGGGATTGCCTTGGGCTTCGACTTCGCTCAGCCTGAACGGGGTTTGGGGAAAGAGATTTTGTTCGCGCGGAGGCGCGGAGGACGCGGAGGTGTTCCGCCAAGCGCGTTCGATAGTCCGTCACAACAGGCCGTCATCGGTGTGGGATGACGTTTCAGCGCGCCCGACACCTCCGCGTCCTCCGCGCCTCCGCGCGAACCTCAAAAAAGCCCCATCCTCCGTTCAGGCTGAGCCCTTCGGCTGGCTGGCAAGCCAGCCGCTCAGGATAAACTTTGACGCTATGCGTCAAAGCCGAAGCCCATGCCCCAGCGCTTACCGCTCCGCCGGAACCCGCTCCAGCACCCAATCCTGATTCACCACGATGATCGACCGCACCGGTCGCCCATCGGCATCGCGGGACGGGTCGTAACGGTATCGCTGCTCGATCAACCGGCAGGTCGTCTCGTCCAAAGCGGCATTGCCGCTGCTCTTCGTCACCACGCAACCGCTGACCCGGCCATCCACATTGACGAAATAGCGGACCTGCACCGTGCCGCTCGCGCCCGCATCGGCGGCGGCTTCGGGATAGTCCGAATCCTTGATCCGTCCCTTGATCCGGCGCGGCGGGGTTTCGTCGCCATAGCCGTCGCCGGCCCCCGATCCGCCGCTGCCCGTGCCGTTTCCGACACCTCCCGCCCCCGTGCCGGGGCCGGGCTTGTCGGACGCGCCCTGACTCGCATCCGCCCCCGTCCCCGCGACCGGCGCGACGATGACAGGCGCGATGGGGGGCAACACCACGACCGGCGGCGGAGCCACCACTTGGGTCGCCTGCGATCGGATATTGGGCGGGGCGGCGGCACCGCGCGGGCGATGGGTCGCCACCTTCTGGGGCTGGGACCGGGGCGGTGGCGGCGGGGCCGGGGGCACCACATCGAAACTGTCGAGCGCCTGCGACGGTGACGGCAGGCTCGGCGCAAAGCCCAACCCGATGACCAGCGCATAGCCCATGCCGCCCACGATCAACCCCGTGGGGATCGCCGCGCGCAAACGGTCGCGCCAATCGGGCCGGGCCAGCGTCATGGGACGAAGGTGGGAAGGCCCACCGCCTCCGGCAAGCCGTTACCCCCTGTCCACCGCCCCCCGTCCGTGCCACAGGGCGTCCATGTCCCCCGCCACCGCGCCCGAAGGAGCCCGCGCATGACCGATTCCGATATCCTGATCGTCGGGTCGGGCGCGGCCGGGCTGACCGCGGCGCTGAACCTGGCCGACCGGTTCAAGGTGACGGTGCTGGCCAAGGGCAAGATGAACGAGGGCTCGACCGCCTGGGCGCAGGGCGGGATCGCCGCCGTCCTCGAACCCGGCGACACGTTCGACAGCCATATCGAGGACACGATGGTCGCGGGCGCGGGGCTGAACGACCGCGCCACCGTCGAGTTCGTGGTCGAGAACGCCCCCGCCGCGATCGAGCGGCTGCAAAAGCTCGGCGTCCCCTTCGCGACCGAGGGCAATATGCTCCACCTGACGCGCGAGGGCGGGCATTCGCATCGGCGGATCGTCCATGTCGCGGATGCCACCGGCTGGGCGGTGCTCGACGCGCTGCTGAAGGCGGCGGACGCGCATCCCAATATCACCATGGTCCCCGACCAAGTCGCGATCGACCTGGCGACCAGCCGCCACGAGATGCGCTATTCGGGCGCGGGTCATGTCTGGGGCATCTATGCCGTCGACCGGCGGACGGGCCGCGTGGTGCTGCACAAGGCGCGCGCGACGATCCTGGCGACGGGCGGCGCGGGGAGAACCTATCAATTCTCCACCGCGCCCAAGGGGGCGACCGGCGACGGTATCGCCATGGCCTGGCGCGCAGGTGCCCGCGTGTCGAACATGGAATTCATGCAGTTCCACCCGACCTGCCTCTACAACACCCAGGTCAAGAATTTCCTGATCACCGAGGCGGTTCGCGGCGAAGGCGGCCACCTGAAAATCCCCGAGACGGGCCACCGCTTCATGCCCGATCTCGACCCCCGCGCCGAACTGGCCCCGCGCGACATCGTGGCGCGGGCGATCGACCATGAGATCAAGCGACTGGGCCTGGATTACGTCCATCTCGACATCAGCCACCAGCCGCCCGCCTTCATTCGCGAGCATTTCCCCAATATCCACGAAAAGCTGCTGAGCCTCGGCATCGACATGACGGTGCAGCCGATCCCGGTCGTGCCCGCCCAGCATTATACCTGTGGCGGCGTGATCGTGGACCGCGACGGGCGCACCGACCTGCCCGGCCTATACGCGGCGGGCGAAGTCACCCAGTCGGGACTGCACGGCGCGAACCGGCTGGCGTCCAACTCGCTGCTGGAATGCTTCGTCTATGGCGAGGCGTGCGCCAACCATATCGCCGCGCATTGGGACGAGCTGCCCCCGCCCCCCGACATTCGCCCCTGGGACGAAAGCCGCGTCACCGATTCGGACGAAGAGGTGGTCATCAAGCAGAACTGGACCGAAATCCGCCGCTTCATGTGGAATTATGTCGGCATCGTGCGCACCACCAAGCGGCTGGAACGCGCGCAGCACCGCATCCGCATGCTGACCGACGAGATCAACGACTATTATGGCCATTTCCGCGTGACGCCCGACCTGATCGAACTTCGCAACCTGCTCCAGACCGCCGAACTGATCGTCCGTTGCGCGCTGCATCGCAGGGAAAGCCGGGGGCTGCACTATACGCTCGACTATCCCGATACATTGCCCGAGGCGGTCGACACCGTCCTGATTCCATAAAGGGTTTCGCGCTTTATCGTGCGGTTGCGGCTTTTCGTCGCAAGCCATGTGCAGGGGGATTTCCCCCTTCCGGTCAACGCGTAAGGATATCCGGGTTCAGCGGGGTATGGCGGTGACGAAACCAGTATCGAACGGCGGGCCGCGTATCTGGCCGGTCGGTTTCCTTTTTCTGAGCCTCGCGGCCTGTGGTGCCGATACCCGGCCCGGCAGTACCGCCCGCGCGCCCAGCGTGCCCGACCCCGCGCCCGTCGTGTCGATGCCGCTTCCCCCGCCCCGCCCCAGCCGCGCCCCAGCCGCGCCCAGCGGGCTGGTCAACGCGATCGATCGTCTGTCCGCCGGTTTCTCGGGCAAGAAGGGCATCGCGGTCCGTGCGGTCGACGATGGCTGGACGGTCGAATCGGGCGGTCGCCAGCGCCTGCCCCAGCAATCCGTGTCCAAGCTGTGGGTCGCGATCACCCTGCTCGACTTGCGCGATCAGGGCCGTGCCCGGCTGGACGAGCCGATCGTCGTGCGGCGCGAGGATCTGACCGTCTTTCACCAGCCGATCGCGATGCTGGTCAAGGGCGACGGATACCACACCACGGTCGGCGAATTGCTGAACCGTGCGCTGACGATGAGCGACAATACGGCGAACGACCGGCTGCTGACCTATGTCGGCGGACCGCAGGCGGTGCGCACGATGATCGCCAACAAGCGGCTGGGCGATATCCGCTTCGGTCCCGGCGAGCGGCTGCTCCAGGCGAAGACGGCGGGGTTGACCTGGCAGCCCGCCTTCGCGATGGCGGGCGCGTTCCAGGCGGCGCGCAACCGGCTCGATCCCTCGGCGCGGACCGCCGCGCTCGACGCCTATGTCGGCGATCCGCCCGACGGTGCGGCACCGATCGCCATCGCCGATGCGCTCGCCCGGCTGGCGCGTGGAGAGCTGCTGTCGGAAACCTCGACCCGCATCCTGATCGACACGATGGAGGCCTCGCGCACCGGCCATGCCCGCCTGCGCGCCGCCGTGCCTTCGGGGTGGACGATCGCGCACAAGACCGGCACCGGCCAGGATCTGGGCCGCCGCAATGCGGGCTTCAACGATGTCGGCCTGCTGACCGCGCCGGACGGCCGCCGCTTCGCCATCGCGGTGATGATCGGCGACACGACCGAGGATATCCGCAAGCGGCAATTGCTGATCCAGAATGTCGCGGCGGCGGTGGCAGACGCGGCGGGGCCGCCAAGAGGACCGGTGGCGGTGGCGAACTGATCGGGACGCTTGAAGACGGAGGACTGCTCTCGCCCAGTTGCAGCCACGCGGCGCGAAGTCTACGCTGAGCGGGTGAATGCTCGTCAGCTTCCCTTTGATCTTGTCGGCTTGGCGATCCTGCCGCAGCTCTTGATTTGGCCGCTGCTCGGTATGGGTTCGGAGAAGCTGTACTACGGCACTTGTTTTGAACAGGCACTGCTATGGTGGCACGTCTTCGCGCCAATTCCGCTACTAGCAGCTTTGCTGTGCGCTGGTATCAGCGTTTGGAGCCGAAAGCGTCTAATGGCTCCATCCGTAATTCTACTAGTCATCGGAACCCTGCCTTGGGCAATCAGGCTCGCGCTTGGGTACTGAAAATGGCGTATCACGTCCGCTTACCACCCATGCGCGCCATCGGTATGTATAAGCCCCAACGTGGCCCATCCGCCACAAACCCGAAAAACCGCTACCATCAGGGGCTGTTTACCCTCCCCCGCATCCGCTAAACCGCGCGGATCATGCCCCATCTCTATCTCGTCGACGGCTCCGGCTATATCTTCCGCGCCTATCACCGCCTGCCGCCGCTGACCAACAAGCATGGCGAGCCGGTGGGGGCGGTGTACGGCTATACCACCATGCTGTGGAAGCTGGTGGACGAGATCAACGCCGCCGATGGGCCGACCCATATGGCGGTGGTCCTCGACAAGTCGTCCAAGACCTTCCGCAACGACATGTACGACCAGTATAAGGCGCACCGGCCCCCGCCCCCGCCCGATCTGGTGCCGCAATTCCCGATGATCCGCGACGCCACCCGCGCCTTCTCGCTGCCCTGCATCGAGGAAGCGGGGCTGGAGGCCGACGACCTGATCGCCTGCTATGCCCGCGCCGCGATGGCGCAAGGCTGGCAGGTCACGATCGTCTCGGGCGACAAGGATTTGATGCAGCTGGTCGAGGATGGCAGCCTCGACATGCTCGACACGATGAACAACCGCCGTCTGGGCGAGGCCTATGTCCAGGAGAAGTTCGGCGTCGGGCCGAAGCAGTTGGGCGATGTGCTCGCGCTGATGGGCGACAGCGTCGATAACGTGCCGGGCGTGCCGGGTGTGGGGCCGAAGACCGCCTCCAAGCTGATCGCCGAGCATGGCGACCTCGAATCGGTCCTCGCCGCCGCGCCCGAGATGAAGAAGGGCAAGCTTCGCGACAATTTGATCGAACATGCCGAGAATGCCCGGCTGTCGAAGCGGCTGGTCACGCTGGAGTGCAACGCCCCGCTGCCCCAGCCGCTGGAGGAACTGGCGCTCCATGCCAGCATCCCCGACGCCCCCTTGCGCGCCTTTCTGGAGCATCACGGCTTCCGCTCGCTGATCGCCAAGATGGGGCAGATCACCGAGGACGCCGCGCCCACGCCCGTCGGCGACACCGCGCCCGCCGCGCCGATGGACGATGACGCGCCGTGCAACCTCGACGGCTATACCACGGTGCAGGACCTCGACACGCTCGACCAGTGGGTCGCCGAGGCGCGCCACCAGGGCTTCGTCGCGATCGACACCGAAACCAGCTCGACCGACGCGACCCAGGCCGCACTGGTCGGGGTCAGCCTGTGCCTCGCGCCCAACAAGGCGTGCTACATTCCGTTAGGGCATGGCGGCACCGACCTGTTGTCCGAAGTGCCGGTGCAGATTCCGGTCGCGGCGGCGCTGGAGCGGATCAAGGCGCTGTGCGAGGATCCGTCGGTCCTCAAGATCGGCCAGAACCTCAAGTTCGACATGATCGTGCTGGGCGAGCGGGGCATCGCCATCGCGCCGCATGACGACACGATCGTGATGAGCTTCGACCTCGATGCGGGCCTGCACGGCCATGGCATGGACGAACTGGCCGCGACGCATCTGTCGCACACCTGCCTCGCCTTCAAGGAGGTGGTCGGCACCGGCAAGAAGCAGTTGGGCTTCCACGAAGTCGATCTCAAACTCGCCACCCGCTACGCCGCCGAGGATGCCGACGTCACGCTGCGCCTGTGGAAGCGGTTCAAGGCGCGGCTGCCGATGGAGCAGGCGACGCGCGTGTACGAGATGGTCGACCGCCCGCTGGTGCCGGTCATCGCAGGCATGGAGCGGCGCGGGATCAAGGTCGACGCCACGCGGCTGTCGCAACTCTCGACCGAGTTCGCCGGGCAGATCGCCGGGCTGGAGGGCGAAATCCATGCGATGGCGGGCACCCCCTTCACCATCGGCAGCCCCAAGCAATTGGGTGAAATCCTGTTCGACCGGCTGGGCCTGAAGGGCGGGCGCAAGGGCAAGTCGGGCGTCTATTCCACCGACGTGACCGAACTCGAACGCCTGGCCCGCGACGGTGGCGAGGCGGCGGAGATCGTGCGCAAGATCCTGGAATGGCGTCAGCTTTCCAAGCTGAAGAGCACCTATACCGACGCGCTCCAGGCGCAGATCAATCCGAAGACGGGGCGCGTCCATACCAGCTACAGCCTGACCGGCGCGCAGACGGGCCGCCTGTCCTCGACCGAGCCGAACCTCCAGAACATCCCGATCCGCACCGAGGTCGGGCGGCAGTTGCGCGAGGCATTCATCGCAGAGGACGGCCATGTCCTGATCGCCGCCGACTATTCGCAGATCGAATTGCGGCTGGCCGCGCACATGGCCGACGTACCCGCACTGCGGGAGGCGTTCGCCAATGGCGACGACATCCACAGCCTGACCGCCAAGGAACTGTTCGGCGAGGTCAATCGCGACACGCGCGGGCGCGCCAAGACGATCAACTTCGCCATCCTCTACGGCATTTCGCGCTGGGGGCTTGCCGGAAGGCTCGACGTGTCGGCGGACGAGGCGCAAGCCATGATCGACCGCTATTTCGAGCGTTTCCCCGGCATCAACCGCTATATCGCCGAAACGCTGTCGAGCGTGCGTGAGAAGGGCTTCACCGAGACCCTGTTCGGCCGCAAGACGCATTTCCCGCGCATCGCCTCGCGCAACCAGGGCGAGCGGCAGGGGGCGGAACGCGCCGCGATCAACGCGCCGATCCAGGGGACCAGCGCCGATATCATCAAGCGCGCCATGGTCCGCATGGAACCCGCGCTGGCCGCCGCTGGCCTGGGCCATGTGCGGATGCTGCTCCAGGTCCATGACGAACTGGTGTTCGAGGCGCCCGAGGCGGATGCCGAGGCGGCGGGCGCGGTGATCCGCGAAGTGATGGCGGGCGCGGCCGAACCGGCGGTGTCGCTGTCGGTGCCGCTGGGTGTCGAGATCGGGTTCGGCAAAAGCTGGGGCGTGGCGCATTGATCGCCACGCGTCGCCCCGATCCCTACGCCATTCCTCTCCAATCTCGGCTTGGGGAGGGGGACCATGGCGATAGCCATGGTGGAGGGGCGCGCCGGTCCGATACGGCACCGATCCTCACCGCCGGTGACATCCCTCCGTCAGACCTCCTGCCTGCCGCCTCGCCTTCCACGGGATCGTTGCAGAACCCGTCGCACCATCCCGGCGAAGGCCGGGATCCATTTGGGATGGCATGGGTAAGTTGCTTCCATCGCTTCCCAACTGGACCCCGGCCTTCGCCGGGGTGGTGGACAGGGGGAGCCGAAAGGCGATTTTTGCAGCGATCCCCTTTCAGCAAACCTCTGCGAAAGTCGGGACGTCGCCCAACACCATCCACCACCCCGGCGGTGGCCGGGGTGGTGCTGGGTCGAGTTTCACAGGGGAATCCTTTCGGGGGAGGGCGTCATGACGGCCGCCCATCCCTGGGACTCCGCGTCCTCTGATGCCGCAAACCCAGGACATCGATGCGCTCGCCAAGGGGGGGCGGACCAATATCGCGGGCTTCGTCCTGCGGCTGGCGGCGCGCATCCCGTTCCTGTTCATCGCGGGACGCATCTATGGTCCCGATCTGGTCGGACGCTTCGCCATCGCGGTGGTGGTGGTCGAACTGGCGGCGCTGATCGCGACGCTGGGCATGAAGCGCGGGCTGGCGCAGGCCTTGTCCTCGACCGAGCGGCCACATGTCCATGTCGTATGGGACGCGATGGCGCTGGCCTTGCTCGCCTCGGTCGCGGCCAGCACATTGCTATGGTCGTTCCCCGAGCTTCTCTATCCCAACAGCGCGATCACCGGGCTGGACCGATGGCTGCCCTGTATCATCGTCGCCGTTGCCTGGTCGGACGTCAGCCTGGCCGCGCTCGCCTATCGCCACAACGTCAAGGCGACCGTCACCGCGCGCGCGGTGATCGAGCCCTGGACCATCTCGATCGCGGCCTGGGTCTTTTCCTTCTTCACCATCCGCGACGGGCTGGTCCTGTCCTATGTCGCGTCGATGACGGCGGCCTTGATCGCCAGCCTGGTGCCGTTCCTGCGCAGCTATGGCCTGCCCTATGGCTGGAGTCCGCGCCTGGCCCGCGTGTTCGCCCTCGCCCGCGCCAATGCGCCGCTGGCCGGGGCCGATGCGCTGGAATGGGGCACGCGCAATGTCGATCGCTTCATCCTGGGCGTGATGTTCGAGCCGCGCATCGTCGGCATCTACTACATGGCGCAGCAGGTCGCCTCGTTGCCACAGAAGCTGAAGACCAGCTTCGACCCGATCCTGGGCCCCGTCATCACCCAGAGCCTGGCAAGCGGCGACATGGGCGCGATCGCGCGACAGGTGCGACAGGTCGCCTTCTGGATCATGGCGGCGCAAGGGTGCCTGGCGCTGATGGGGTCGATCCCCGGCGAAGGCGTGATGGGCGTGGTCGGCCCGCAATTCGTGTCGGGCACCGCCGCGCTCGCCTTCCTGCTGTTCGCCGAGGTGCTGGCGTCGACGGGCGCGGTGTGCGAGTCGGCGCTGGTCTATACCGCGCGGCACCGCAACCTGATGATCTCGATCGCGATGCTGGGGGTTCAGATCGGTCTCAGCTTCGCGCTGATCCTGGGGATGCGGTCGCTGGGCTGGCCCGAGACATGGGCGGCGGCGGGTCCGGCTCTGGCGCTGGCGCTGAGCGTGACGATGACCTCGATCATCAAGGCACGGGTGCTGTCGGGAATATTGAAGGCGCCCGTCTCGCCCTTCCGCTGGCCGCTGGTCTGGGCGGCGGTGGCGGCGGCCATCGTGGGGGGCATCTTCACCCTGTTGCCCAAGCGGCTGGAATGGGCCGAATTGCTGTTCGGCGAGCCCGCCATCGCGGCGACCTATCTGCTGATCCTGTGGCGCTGGGCCTTCGGTCCGGCGGACCGCGCGCTGTTCGGGAAAGTGCCGACGGCGGAAGAGGCGACGCTGCCCAACGCGGGCGGGATCACGCGGTAACATATTCCTCCCCGGCACGGGGAGGGGGACCACCCGAAGGGTGGTGGAGGGGGATTGCGGCTAGGTACGTCCTACGCCGAAGCCCCCCTCCGTCAGCGCTACGCGCTGCCACCTCCCCGGACCGGGGAGGATCGGCTTAGTGCCGGAAGTGACGCATCCCGGTGAACACCATTGCCAGCCCGGCCTCATCCGCCGCCGCGATGACTTCGTCGTCGCGGATCGAGCCGCCCGGCTGGATCACCGCCGTAGCCCCCGCCTCGACCGCCGCGAGCAGGCCGTCGGCAAAGGGGAAGAAGGCGTCCGACGCGACCGCCGAACCGATGGTGCGCGGTTCCGCCCAGCCCGCCTTTTCGGCGGCGTCTTTGGCCTTCCACGCCGCGATCCGCGCCGATTCCAGGCGGTTCATCTGGCCCGCGCCCACGCCCGCGGTCGATCCGCCCTTGGCATAGACGATGGCGTTCGACTTCACATGCTTGGCGACCGTCCAGGCGAAGCGGCAATCGGCGAGTTCCTGCGTCGTGGGCGCGCGCTTGGTCACGACCTTCAGCATGTCGTCGGTCAGGCGGCCATTGTCGCGGCTCTGGACCAGCAGGCCGCCCGCGATCGACTTCATCATCAGGCCGGGGCGCGCCGGGTTGGGCAGTTCGCCCGACAGCAGCAGGCGAAGGTTCTTCTTCTTGGCAAAGATCGCGCGGGCTTCGGCGCTCGCGTCCGGTGCCACCACGACCTCGGTGAAGATGCCCGAGATCGCCTCGGCCGTCTCGGCGTCGAGCGGACGGTTGCAGGCGATGATGCCGCCGAACGCCGACACCGTGTCGCAGGCGAAGGCCGCCTGATAGGCCTCGAGCAGCGTCTCGCCGCTCGCCACGCCGCAGGGGTTGGCGTGCTTGACGATCACCACGGTCGGCGGGCCGTCGAGGAACTCGCTAACCAGTTCCAGCGCGGCATCGGCGTCGTTCAGATTGTTGTAGCTCAGCGCCTTGCCCTGCAACTGCTCGGCCTGGGCAATGCCCTGGCCACCCTTTTGCGGCAGATAGAGCGCGGCGACCTGATGCGGGTTCTCGCCGTAACGCAGTGTTTCCGGGTGCCTGGTGAAGGCGAGCGGCAGGGTGGCCGGGAACGCCTCGCCCTGGTCGGCAAAGGCGAACCACTGGGCGATCGCCGAGTCGTAAGCGGCGGTGGCGGCGAAGGCCTTGGCGGCAAGGCGCTGGCGGGTCTTCAGCGTCGAGGCGCCATCATGCGCTGCCAGTTCGGCCAGGAACTCGGCATAGTCGGCCGGGTCGGTCAGGATCGACACATAGCCATGGTTCTTGGCCGCCGAACGGACCATCGACGGGCCGCCGATATCGATATTCTCGATGATCTCGGGGCGTTCGGCGCCCTTCGCGACGGTCTGCTGGAAGGGGTAGAGGTTCACGACCACCAGATCGATCGCGCCGATGCCATGCTCGGTCATCGCGGCGGCGTGCGCGGGGTCGTCGCGCACCGCGAGCAGGCCGCCATGCACCATCGGGTGCAGCGTCTTGACCCGGCCGTCCATCATCTCGGGGAAATTGGTGACCTCCGAAATGTCGCGCACCGGCAGGCCGGCATCGCGGATCGCCTTGGCGGTGCCGCCGGTCGAGACCAGATCGACGCCCCGCTCCGCCAGTGCACGGGCCAGGTCGATGACGCCGGTCTTGTCGGACACCGACAGAAGCGCGCGGCGGACGGGCACCTGATCGACGGAAGGAGCGGAGGGAAGCGAAACGGCCATCGGGCAGCGAGTCCTACATGCTGGGGGAGTTTGCCGACCCGATAGACGCCGATTCGCCGAAGCGCAAAATGTGATTCGGCATGTGGGTCTTTCCTCCCCTGCCACTGGGGATCAGCGAAGCTGGTGGAGGGGCGTCGCGCTACCCGAGAGGGCGACACCCCTCCGTCAGGGCCGCGCCCTGCCACCTCCCCTTGCAGGGGAGGAATCAGGATGGTTCGCGCGGAGGCGCGGAGAACGCTGAGATGGCGGCTTTGCCGCGCTGACAAGGCTTCTCTTCCGGCCGATTGGTGATCCGAGGGGTCTGCCACCGGGCCAACCCCCTCCGCGTCCTCCGCGCCTCCGCGCGAACCAGCATTCTATTGGCGCTCAAAGCGCCCGCTTGAACGCCCAACTGACATGCGCACCGCCCGCCGGAGTTTCGCCCGTGACGACCAGTTGCTGCGTCGCCACGGGGCGCCCAGAACCGTCGATCCACAGCGACTCCTCGATCGCCAGCGTGCCGCCGCGACAGCGGAACTGCCACAGCGCGCCGTCATCGAGTCGCAGGATCGCCTGTCCGCTTTCCGCCGTCACCATCGCCTCGACCCCGTCGCCGAGGTGGAAGCGCAAAGCAAAATTGGTGCTCCCCGCCTGCCGCTTGCGCCCCTCCGGCAACAGCGCGTCCTCGCCGCGCAGTTCGCGTCCGTCGCCGGTCAGCAGCAATTGACGGCGATGGGTGAAGCCATAGCGGCGGACATAGCCGTCATGGCTCGCCTCGATCCGGCTGGCCGCGTCGGATTCCTGACGGCTCAGTTCCACCTCGGCCACCCCGCGCCCCAGCGTGCCATCGGCATGGATGGCGGTGGAGTTGGAGTCACCCAGGGTCAGCGTCGAATGCGCCGCCGTGGTGCGCAGGCCATGCGCCAGGCTGGCGGGCACCTGTGCCACGGTCGCGCGCGCGCCGCCGCAATTGACGACGATCCGTTGCGCCCCGTCCGAAAACTCGAAGGCCAGCGTCGAGGCGCAACCGCCCTCGATCGCCCGTGCGATCGGCGGGGGAGCGGCGTCCATGACCAGCACCGCCTGCGCCGCCGCCAGCCGCTGATACCCCCAGTCGCCCGCCTGGCGCAGCGGCCGGGTCCGCACGCCCGATGCCTCGATCACGGCGGCGATCCGCTCCGCCGTCTCGGGGCCGGAGCCCTGCCAGCTCGACAGGGCACGGTCGCCATGCATCACGCCGAGCAGTACCGAGATCATCTTCTGCAACCGCGCCTGGAACGGGTCCGGGAAGGCCAAGCCTCGTGCGTCATAGACTTCGCGCATCATGGTCAGCAGCATGACGGCATCGAGTTGCACCGAAGGACTGCGCGCGATGACGCCGCCATCCGCGAACAACCCGGTGTCGAGCGCGCGGGCCAGCCCGGCCTCGCCGAATGCCTGGCGCGGATCGCCGCCCGCCAGCAACAGCCCCGCCGCGATCACCCCGCACCATGCGGCGATCCGCGCGACCCCGGCGGGGGCCTTGTCCGCGCCGCGATCCAGATGCCGCGCCCCCCGTGCCATGGTGTTGAGCACCCGCGAGCGATAGACGAGATCGGTCGAGGACAGGATCAGCGGCGCATGCGCGGTCCAGAACAGGATGCGCCGCCCCCACAGGTCGGGCCGCCACGCCGTCGCATCGACCGTCTCGGCAAAGGCATCGAGCCAGCGGCCCATCAGATATTCGGCGATCGGCGCGCCTTGTGCCCGTGTCGCCACCGTCGACAGGTCGCGCAGCCAGGCGAAGCTGTGCAGATGGTCGGCGAACCCCGTCGACCAGTCGGGTCGGGCGAAGTCGATCGATTCGACCCCACGCTCCTCGCCGCGCCAGTCGAGCACCCCGCCGAGCAAGGCATGGCCGCGCTCGATATCGCCCAGGATCGGGTCCTCGGGCACCGCCATCAGCTTGAGCGGATGCCGTCCCTTCAACCGCAGCGAATGCAGCGGCGTCCGCCAGGTCAGCCGGTGGAGATGCTCGCTCAACCGGTCGGCAAGCGACAGGCCGCCGGTCTGCACCCGAACGAGGCGCTTGCCCTCCTCGATGCTGTCCGCGCCGTTGGGGGCGGGGCCGCCCTGTTCCTGACTGCGCATCCCGCTCAACCGCGCAGCGCGGCGATATTGGCGGCGTAATGCGCCGGGCCGCCCCGGAACGCGGCGGTGCCCGCGACCAGCGCATCGGCCCCCGCCTCGATACAGCGTTTCGCCCAGGCCGGATCGACGCCGCCGTCCACCTCCAGATCGATGGCGCGGCCGCTATGGTCGATCATCTTGCGGATCGCGGCGATCTTCTTGAGCTGGCTTTCGATGAAACTCTGTCCGCCGAACCCCGGATTGACGCTCATGACGAGGACCAGGTCGACCATGTCGATCAGATAATCCAGCATCTTGGCGGGGGTGCCGGGGTTCAACACGACCCCGGCGCGCTTGCCCAGCCCCTTGATATGCTGGATCGTGCGGTGGATGTGCGGCCCCGCCTCCGGGTGGACGGTGATCGTGTCCGCCCCCGCCTCGGCAAAGGCGTCCAGATAGGCGTCGATCGGCGAGATCATCAGATGCACGTCGAACGGCTTGGCCGTGTGCGGGCGCAGCGCCTTCACCACCGCCGGGCCGATGGTGATGTTGGGCACGAAATGCCCGTCCATCACATCGATGTGAATCCAGTCGGCACCGGCGGCGTCGATGGCCCGGACTTCTTCGCCCAAGCGGGCGAAATCGGCGGAAAGGATGGAAGGAGCGATACGCACGGGAAGCATGAATTAACCCTTATCGCGATCTCGCGCCCAAGTCAGCCTTTGCGTTGCAGCGTGGCGATGAAGAACCCGTCGAGCCGCCCTTCTTTCGCGAGCATCGTCGGCAGGGTGCGGATCGTGCCCTTGTCGGTGATACCGGGCCAGTCGCCGGTGATCGGGACGAGCGCGTAATCGGGGCGCGCGTCCAGGAACGCCGCGATCTGCGCCTCGCCCTCCTCGGGCTCCAGCGAGCAGGTGGCATAGACCATCGTGCCGCCGGGTTTCAGCCAGTCGGCGGCGCGGGTCAGGATCGCGCGCTGCAACGCCGCCATCTCGGCGATGATCGCGGGGCGGACGCGGTAGAGGACGTCCGGGTGGCGGCGAAAGATGCCGCTGGCGCTGCACGGCGCATCGACCAGAATGGCGTCCGCAGGCGTCTTTGGGCCCCATTCGCGCAAATCGGCGGTGACGATTTCGGCGGATTGACGGGTGCGCTCCAGATTCTCGCTCAGGCGGGCGAGACGCGATTCGGACTGGTCGATCGCGGTGACGGTCCACCCGGCGGCGGCGAGTTGCAGCGTCTTGCCCCCCGGCGCGGCGCACAGGTCGAGCACATGCCCCTTCCCCTCGCCCAACAGGCGCGCGGGGATCGAGGCGGCGAGATCCTGCACCCACCAGGCCCCTTCGTCGAAGCCCTGCAACTCCATCACCGCGTTGCCCGAGGGCAGGCGGACATGACCGGGCATCAGGCTGATCCCACCCAGCTTTTCCACCCATTCGGCGGTGGCGGCGGGATCGGCCAGCGTCAGGTCGAGCGGCGGCGGCGCGGCGATGGCGTGGGCGGCGGCCTCGACCATCTCCTCACCCCAATTCGCTTCCCAGCGCGCTTCGGTCGCATCCGGCAGCGCAGGGATTTCGGGGAGCAGCACGCCGCTCTTGGTGATGGTGCTGAACACGCCGTGGACCAGCTTGCGGGGGCCACCATCGACCAGCGGCAACACCGTCGCGATGGCGGCATGCGGCGGCGTGCCCAGCGCCAGCACCTGGACCAGCGCGATCCGCAGCGCGAAGCGCGCCTTGGCGTCATCGGGCAGCCGCTGCTTGGTCGCCGAGTCGATCAGTGCGTCGAGGTCGGGCAGGCGGCGCAACGTCTCCGCCGCGATGGCATGGGCCAGCCCGCGATCCGGCCCGCCCGCCAGCGCGCGAGTCGCCGACGCCAGCGCGGCCTCCAACGGTTCCCCCCGGCGCAGCACCGCGTCGAGCAGACGGATGGCGGCGCGGCGCGCGGCAGTGCCCAGCGGCTCGGTGGGGCGCTGCTGCCGCCCGCGCCGGTCCTCGCCCTTGGGCGGTCCGCGACGATCGGGACGGCCACGGCTCGGCGATTGGGGAGGACGTGTCACTTGGCAAAACTCCTGTCAGCCCCGACATGGGCTGCAATATTTGCCCCTTAGTCGAAAGGACCGCCCGTGGGCCAGCGCCCCGACCATGTGAAGCCGCCCGCTTACCTTTCCCAGAACCCGCCGGTGCCGCAGCCCGAGGCGAGGCCGGAGCCGCGGGAAGATCCGTTGGGGAAGAACCCGGTGCGCTATGGCGATTGGGAGTTGAAGGGGGTCGCGGTCGATTTCTGAGGGATCCGGAGCCCCAACTCTTCTTAAAGCCCCTCTCCCGGCAGGGGGAGGGGTTGGGGAGGGGCAAGGCCGCAGGCGATGGTCTCTGCGAGACGCCCTGCCCTCCCCCATCCCCTCCCGCCTGCGGGAGGGGAGCGGCCAGAGGATGGGTTACGCAAATCCAATCCCCGTTCAGCCTGAGCGAAGTCGAAGGCTATGCCCCGACCTCACCCCAATCACCGCCGAACGAGCGTCCCCGCCCCCTGTCTGGTGAAAATCTCCAGCAGCATCCCATGCGGCACCCGCCCGTCCAGGATCACCGCCGCATCCACCCCGGCCTCGACCGCCGAGACGCAGGTCTCCAGCTTCGGGATCATCCCGCCCGAGATCGTCCCGTCGCTACGCAATTCCGCGATCCGCGCGGGATTCAGGTCGGTCATCAACTCGCCCTGCTTGTCCAGCACCCCCGCGACATCGGTCAGCAGGAAGAATCGCGCCGCGCCCAGCCGCGCGGCGATCGCGCCCGCCATGGTGTCGGCGTTGATGTTATAGGTGTGGCCGTCCAGCCCGATGCCGACCGGCGCGATGACGGGGATGATGCCGTCGGCGCACAGGCTTTCGATCAGGCGCGGATCGACCGCCACCGGCTCTCCGACGAAGCCCAGATCGACATGCCGCTCGATCCCCTTCAACGGATCGGCCTCGCGCCCCTGCACCTTCTCGGCGATGACGAGGCCCGCATCCTTGCCCGAAATGCCGACCGCGCGGCCGCCGGCGGCGGCGATCCAGCTCACGATTTCCTTGTTGATCGATCCCGCCAGCACCATCTCGGCGATCTGCGCGGTTTCCTTGTCGGTCACGCGCAGGCCGTTGACGAACTGCGACTCGACGCCCAGCCGCTTGAGCATCGCGCCGATCTGCGGGCCGCCGCCATGGACCACGACCGGGTTGATGCCGACCGCCTTGAGCAACACCATATCCTCGGCGAAGTCGCGCTGCCGTTCGGGATCGCCCATGGCGTGGCCGCCATATTTCACCACGAAGGTCTTGCCCGCATAACGCTGAAGATAGGGCAGCGCCTCGGTCAGCGTCTCGGCCTTGGCGAGCAGGGCGGCGTCGGGATCGTGGTTGGTCATGGCGCGCCCTTTATCGCGGGTCGGGAACGGGGAAAACCGGCAATATGCGGGACAGGTCGATCAGGCGCGGTCCAGCCGCCGTCCCAGCCCCACGAACAGATAGATCAGCGGCGGCACCAGCACGGCGGACAGCGTGACCTTGGCGATCATCTGTCCCACGATCAACTGGCCGATCGGGAACGCCCCGTAAAAGGCGATGGTGACGAACAGCAGCGTGTCGACCACCTGGCTCAGCATGCTGGCCACCGCCGCGCGCAGCCAGAGCAGCCTGCTGCCCTCCCGCCCCTTGAGCGCCGCGAAGATGGTGACGTTCAGCGTCTGCGACACGCCGTAAGCAACGATCCCGCCCAACCAGATCCGCCAGGTCGAGCCCAGCACCAACTGGATCGCGTCGCGATTGGCCGGGATCATCTCGGGCGAGGGCGGCAGCATCCACACCACCCAGGACAGGCCCAGCGATACGAGCAATGGCACGAAGCCCACCCGCACCAGACGCCCCGCGACCGAAGGCCCATGCAATTCCGCCACCGCGCTCGACGTCACGACCAGCAACAGGAAGGCGAAGATGCCCGCCTCCACCGCGAGCGGCCCCAGCGAGACCTGCTTGTTGCCCAGCACGCCCGCGATGCACACCATGCCGCCGTAGAAGATCGACAGGGCAAACAGCGAGGGCGAAATCAGAGACTTGGCGGGGGGCGTGACGCCGTCGGGATGGTCCATCGGCGACTGCTAGCGCGAAATTGGTCTGGGGCAAAGGACTTGCGAACTTCGGCGCCATGCCCCTCCAGCATCCTTCGGATGGTCCCCCTCCCCAAGCACAGCTTGGGGGGGAATGAACTTCAAATCCTCCCCATTTCCGATGGGGAGGGGGACCGCGCCCGCCAGGGCGTGGTGGAGGGGCAGGCTCCCTCTCCTCTTGCACCCCGCCGCCCGAACCGCTCTATTCCCGCCGAAACGAAAACAAGGGGATGACATATGCGGTTGGCGAAATGGCTTGGCGGGGTCGCCGCGACGCTGGCACTGCTGCCCGGACTGGCGGCGGCGCAGACCCGTCCCGACCAGAAGGCGTTCTTCGACCTCTACAAGCAACTGGTCGAAACCAATACCAGCCTGTCGGTCGGCAGTTGCACCCAGGCCTCCGCGCAGATCGCCGAGCGGTTGAAGGCGGCGGGCTATAAGGACGCCGACATCACCCTGTTTTCCGTCCCCGAGCATCCCAAGGACGGCGGCATCGTCGCCATCCTGCCCGGCACCGACAAGAGCCGCAAGCCGATGCTGCTGCTCGGCCATCTCGACGTGGTCGAGGCCAAGCGCGAGGACTGGACCCGCGATCCGTTCAAACTGATCGAGGAGGACGGTTTCCTCTACGGACGCGGCACCGTCGACGACAAGGCGATGAGCGCGGTCTGGGCCGACACGCTGATCCGCCTGAAGAAAACGCCGCCCAAGCGCACCATCAAAATGGCGCTGACCTGCGGTGAGGAAACGACCTTCGCCTTCAACGGTGCGGAGTGGCTCGCCAAGAACAAGCCCGATCTGATTTCGGCCGAGTTCGTGTTGAACGAGGGCGGCGGCGGTCGGCTCGATGCGGACGGCAAGCGCGAATTGCTGGCGGTGCAGGTCGGCGAGAAGGCGGCGCAGAATTACACCTTCCTCGCGACCAACCCCGGCGGCCACAGTTCGCAGCCGACGCCCGAGAACGCGATCTACGAACTCGCCGACGCGGTGAAGGCGGTGCAGGGCTACGAATTCCCCGTCGTCCTGACCGACACCACCCGCGCCTTCCTGACCGCCACCGGGCAAAAGGTCGGCGGACAGTTGGGCGATGCGATCACCCGGCTGCTCGCCGATCCGAACGACAAGGCGGCGGACGCGATCGTCAGCCAGGACAAGGCGCTGCACTCGACGCTGCGCACCACCTGCGTCGCGACCTTGTTGCAGGCGGGCCATGCCGAAAACGCCCTGCCCCAGCGCGCGACCGCCAATATCAACTGCCGCATCTTCCCCGGCGAGACGGTCGAGGGGACGCTGGCCAAGCTGAAAGAACTGGCGGGCCCCAAGATCACCGTCACCGCCAACCAACCCGTCCGCCCGACCGCCATCCCGCCCAAGCTGGACCCGAAGGTCATCGGGCCGATGACCACGCTGGCCGCCAGGCATTTCCCCGGCGTGCCGCTGGTCCCGATGATGTCGACCGGCGCGACCGATCGCATCTTCTTCCAAGCGATCGGCATCCCCGTCTATGGCGCGCCGGGTATCTTCATCGAAAAGGACATGTCGGGCATCCATGGTCTGAACGAGCGGATTCGGGTCAAGTCGCTCTATGACGGGCGCGACTATCTCTACGATCTGGTGCGCGCCTACGCCTATTGACCGTGGCGCGGGCGGCGTCGGTCCGGCGTCGCCCACTAGGACCAATCGACATGTCATGCCACTCCTTCTTCCCTCTCCCCTGGATAGGGGAGAGGGATAGCGGAGCTTGCCAGCCTGCTGGCTAGCGCAGCTTGGGTGAGGGGTTGAGCGAGCCGCAGGCTCGCGCGCTCTTCGAGCGCACACCCCTCACCCAGCTCCGACTAAGCCTTTGCTTTCGCAAAGACCAAGTCTGCGCAACCCTCTCCCCTCCATGAGGGGCGAGGGAAAAGAAGGGTATATCGGAATGTCGATCCGGCCTACGCGGCTTGACTCTTAAATCTACATATGTCGTATTGTGGACATGATCCGCCATCGACAGCCTTCTCGACAGATGTGCGCCCTGCTCGCCGCGATGATGGCCGACGCCGCGACGTGGCGGCATGGCTATGACCTGATGAAGGATACCGGCCTGTCGTCGGGGACGCTCTATCCGCTGCTGATGCGGATGACCGAGAAGGGACTGGTCGAGTCGGAATGGCGCGATCCTGCACAGCCTGGACGGCCCGCGCGGCATGTCTATCGCCTGACCGCCGCCGGGATCGCGCTGGCCCGGTCGCAGGACGATGGCGACGCGGCCCGCGCGGCATGGGCCCCCGCATGAGCGGCGTGCTGGCGGAGCGGATCGTGGCGCTCGCCGTCCGCTGCCTGCCGCCGCAGGAGCGGTCCTGGGGCCAAGCGATGCAGGCCGAACTCGAAGAGGTCGCGGCGGACGGGCAGGCCCTGCCCTTCGCGCTGGGGTGCCTGATGACGGCATGGCGACGCCTGCCGCTGCACCGCGAGGGGCGGGCGCTGCTGGCGAGCCATGCCCTGACGATCGGGCTGATCCTTCCCTTCGCCGCCTTTCATGTTCAATGCGGCTTGCGTGGGGCCTATTTCCTGATCGCGGGCCGCGATCCCTATTACACCGTCCTGACCATGGGGAGTGCTGCGCAACAGGCGCGGGCCGCGCTCTATCGCGACATGACGCCCGCCGTGACGGTGCTGCTGTTGCTGCTGGGGCTGGCGCATATGCTCCTCGCCTGGGCGGTGGTTCAAAGGCGTTGGGGGCGGGCCGCGATGCTCTGGCTGGTGGCGGGCGTCATCGCCGCCGCGACCGTCATCGTCATCGCGCCGATCGCCACGCCGACCGGCATCGTCGTGCAATGGCTGGCGCTGGGCATCGAGATGCTCGCCATTCCCATCCTCGCCCGCTGGCGGATCGCCCCTACGCCCTGTCCCTGATGGAGGTCCCATGACGTCACTGTTCCTGCTCGCGGCGCTGGTCGCGGGCGACGTTACCCCTGCCGCGATGCAAGGCGCACGGCTTCGCGCCGGGTCCGCCTGCTACACGCTGACCGCCGACGGAAAGGCGATGGGCACCACGCTCCAGACGATCACCGCGACCCGCGCGGGCGGCAAGCCCACTTGGGACATCGTCGTTCACCAGAAGGTCGGCAACGGCGCGTTCGACATGCGCGACCATTTCGTCGTCGACCGGCGCACGCTCCTGCCGCTGCATATGGATAGCCGGCGCGGCGTCGCGCGGACCGATCGCGGCTGGCACCGCATCGCGCTCGACTATGCCGGGGGGCGGATCACCGGCACGCGTGAGACCGTGAGCGGCACGACCGCGATCGATGTCGCGGCGGACCAGCCGGTGTGGGACGGCAATTTATGGGGCGTGACCTTCGCCGCGCTGCCGCTGGAGCAGGGGGCTCGCTACACCCTGCCCTTCTGGCAATATGACAAGGGCTTCGGCCGGTTCACCGCGCGAGTCGTCGGGCGTGAAAGCGTGGACACCCCGTCCGGCAAGGTCACGGCCTGGATCGTCGAGGCGGGCGACGATCCGGCGCACCTTTTGCGATACCGCATCGCGCGCAGCCCGCGTCAGGAACTGGGCTATAGCGCCGGATCGCATGGGCAGCGGCTGGGCGGCACCTGTTCGTGATCCGAAGCTGGCGCGTGGCTGAACGCCGCCGCCACGATGGGTTCAGGATAGGGGGCGTATCACCTCATCATCCGGGAGCGGATCGATGTCTTGAGGTGTCGCGATGACCATTCGCAAAACTGCTTTGCTGTTCGCACTCGCCGGGGGGGCGCTGCTCGCCTCCACCGCCGCCACGGCCCAGTCCTGGGGCTATGATTCCTATCTGGCGAACCAGGCGCATCAGGATGCGCGATACCGTGCCTATCAGGCGGGCCGGGATCAGCGCGCCGCCGATGAGGCTGCCTATTATGGCGATTACCGCGCTGCGGACGCCTATGCGCACGACGCCGCCATCCGCCGGTCGGAGGCCAAGCAGGCGGCCCGCTTCGCTCATCAGGAGAAGAAGGCGGCCTATTGGGGTTCGTGGCGGCATCACGGCTGGGGCTGGTAAGCACCGGCACTGCCTGCCCCGCCCAAACGAAAAAGGGGCCGACGCGATGAAGCGTCGGCCCCTTTTTTCAGGTCGATCGCGCCGAGCGATCAGCCGTCGTAGTCGGCGCCCAGATTCTGGTTGCGCGGCGGTGCGGCGGCGGTCAGGCGCAGCGCCTCGGCCGATGCCTGGAGGCTGCCGACATCGTCCGCCTCGTCCTCGTCATCGATCTGGACGCGCTGCAGGCTGTTGACCACGGCTTCTTCCAGATGGGTCGGACGAACCGTTTCCTCGGCGATCTCGCGCAGGGCGACGACCGGGTTCTTGTCGCGATCGCGGTCGACGGTCAGGTCGGCCCCGCCCGAAATCTGACGAGCCCGCTGCGCCGCGAACAGCACCAGATCGAACCGGTTGGGAATCTTGTCGACGCAATCCTCGACGGTGACGCGCGCCATGCGTGTGTCCTTCGCAAATAATGCTGGGATGAAAGCGGGCCACCTAACAGCAAAGGGCGGACAAGTCAAAAGCCTTGGCCAAAGCGCGGCATCGTGCAACGCCCCTGTCACCTCGATCGTTACGCTTTCGAGAGGATCATGTCATCGAAGCGCCCGTAATCTCGCAAGGCCCTCCCCCTGAGCAACCGGTCTTTCGGGTCGGTGACGACGCGCTGACCCTGCTCGACACCGGGCCCCGGCGGCTGGAGGCGGTGCTCGACCTGATCGACGGGGCGCGGGTCAGCCTGCGCATCCTCTATTATATCTATGCCGATGACGAGACCGGGCGGCGCGTGCGCGACGCGATGATCGCCGCGGCGCGGCGCGGGGTGGCGGTGTCGGTGGTGGTGGACGGGTTCGGCGCGGGCGCGGACGAGGCGTTCTTCCGCCCGCTGGTCGACACCGGCGCGCGACTGTCGCGGTTCGAGCCGCGCTTCGGTCGCCGCTATCTGCTGCGCAATCACCAGAAGCTGGCGCTGGCCGACGCCGAAGGGCCCGCCCCGCGAATCATCATCGGCGGCTTCAATATCGAGGATGATTATTTCGGCACCCCCGCCGACCAGAGCTGGCGCGATCTGGGCCTGCTGGTCGAGGGACCGACGGCGGCGCGAATGGCGGGCTATTTCGATGCGCTCTACGACTGGACGCAGAATCCCAAGGGCCGGTTGCGCAACCTGAACAAGGCGCTGGCGCATTGGAGCGAGGCGAAGGGGCGGTTGCGCTGGCTGATCGGCGGACCGACCCGACGGCTGTCCCCCTGGGCGCGGACGGTGCGCGACGACATGCGGCGCGGGCGGCGGATCGACCTGATCGCGGCCTATTTCACCCCCAGCCCGACCATGCTCCGTCGCCTCGACCGCGCGGGGCGGCGCGATGCCGAGGTGCGGATCGTGACGGCGGGGAAGTCGGACAACCAGGCGACGATCGCGGCGGCGCGCTTCACCTATGCGGGCCTGCTGCGCAAGGGCGTGCGAATCTTCGAATATCAGCCGACCAAGCTGCACACGAAGCTATATGTCATCGACGATGCCGTGCATATCGGCTCCGCCAATTTCGACATGCGCAGCCTGTTCGTGAATCTCGAACTGATGCTGCGGGTCGAGGACCCGGCCTTCGCCGCCCATGTCCGCGCCTATGTCGATGGCGAGGTCGCGCGGTCGGAGGCGATCACGCCGGACTGGTACAAGCGCCAGACCGGCTGGTTCCAGCGGCTGCGCCAGTTCGCCGCCTATATCCTGATCGCGGTGATCGATCCCTCGGTATCGCGGGGGCTGAACTTCGGGATCGATTCGCCGGACGGGGATTAGGACGTCATTCCAGCGAAGGCCCCAACTTGCGCCGGGGCGACGGGTCGATCGATCAATCCTTCCACGCCCAATAGAGCTGGGCCGGCGGCACGTTCCACCATTCCATGTCGTGGTCGATGTTCGACCAGTGCGGAACAAGGAAGTCCTTCACCTTGGGGCTGAACTGATAGACCAGGAACGCCCCGCCGGGACGCAGCACCTCGTGCGTCGCCCGCGCGATCGCAGGACCCACGCCGGGCGGCAGGGTGGAGAAGGGCAGGCCCGACAGCACGTAATCGGCATGGTCGAAGCCATGGTCGCGCACGATCTTCTGCACGTCCGCCGCCGATCCGTTCACCGCGGCGAAGCGGGAATCGATAATGGTGTGGCTCAGATAGTCGCAGAAATCGGCATTGGTATCGATCGCGATCAGCTTCGCGTCGGGCGCCATCCGCTCCAGGATCGGGCGGCAGAAGGTGCCGACGCCCGGACCATATTCGACGAACAACTTGGTATTGGCCCAGTCGACGGGCCCGAGCATCTTGCGGATCAGCTTGCCCGAAGACGGGATGATCGAACCGACCATCACCGGATGTTTCAGAAATTGCTGAAAAAACATCTGGCCGGGCGACGGATAACCCGTGGCGTCGGTGCGGGACTTGCGCGCGGCGGTGGTCGAGCTGGGCATCGAGTTCCTGTCGTTCGTGATCCCCGCGTGGAGGAAACGCGAGGGAAATCCCCTCGTCGCACAGGTGCCGAACGACTTTCAAGCTATTGGGTTGCGACGAAGCGGCGCATTCCGTCGCAAAGCGGATGACGAAAAGGGGAGCTGACGTGACCCCGGTCTTTCATCCAGCGACAACCAGAGACCGACCGTGGTTTTCGCGCAGGTGCGCAGGTGAAGCAACGGGCAGGGTTAACCCTGCCCGTTGCTGTTCGAGCCCGGCAGCGAAGGCTGCCGGAGTGGCGTAGCCGAGCGACGAGTGCGGTCGCTCGGTGTTATAGTCGTCGACCCAGCGCGCCAGGATCGAGCGGGCCTGGCCGATGGTGAAGAACAGCGTCTCGTTGAGGAGCTCGTCGCGCATGCGACCGTTGAAGCTCTCGACAAACCCGTTCTGCGTCGGCTTGCCAGGCGCGATGTAGTGCCACTCGACGCCGACATCTCCCGACCAGGCAAGCACCGCGTTCGACGTCAGTTCAGTCCCGTAGCACATCGGGAAGCGCTGGAACGGGAGCCACTGTGGCCCTGATGAAGACAAGGCCGCGAAGCGGCCGCAGGCTTCATCAGGGCAAGCCATGGCCGGCCAGCGGGTATCTAAAGTGAAGTTGTCGAGACAACACTTTGGAGGCCGACCGACCATGACCAAGCTCACCTCTACGCCTGCCGGCGCTGTGCTGGTAGCCATCGACATGTCCAAGAACCGGCAGGAGATCCTCATCGAGCGACCGGAAGGCGGCCGGCGCCGGCGGATGACCGTCATGGCGACCAGGCAGGACTATGACGGCTTTGCCGAGCAACTCGCTGGCATCGGCCGTCCCATCGTCGTCGGGTTCGAGGCGACGGGTAATTACCATCGCACGCTGGCACATCGGCTGCTGACAGCGGGGTTCGAGCTGCGCCTTATCTCGTCAGTCGCGCTCGCCCGAACGCGCGAGGCGCTGCACAACGGCTGGGACAAGAACGACCCCAAGGACGCGCAGGTCATCCTGCACATGCTGCGGATCGGCGCGACGCAGCGTTACGTCGACCCGCTGGTGGCCGGGATCAACGACCTGCAGGAGCTGTCGAAAACCCACGAGACGATCTCCAGGATGAAGACGCAGACCTGGCACCGGATCCTGACCCACTACCTGCCGCTATACTTCCCCGAGATCGCCCGCTTCGCAGGCAATAGCCGGTCCGACTGGTTCCTCGCGCTCATCGAGCGGTTTCCGACACCGGCCATCATCACGGCGCTAGACCGCGAGGCATTCTCGGCTGCGGCATGGCCGCTCATCGGCCGCAAGGTTTCCAAGGCACGCCTCATCAATGACATCTACGAGACGGCGTCCGCCTCGACGGCGCTGCCGGTCCCGGAGGACTCGGCCGCCATCACCATGTTCCGCATGGTCATCGCGCAGGGGCGCAGCCTCATCCACCAGCGTGACGAGATCGAGCGGCTGGCCCATACGCGGCTCGCCGATGACGTCGACTACCAGCTGCTGCGCAACATTCCGGGCATCGGTCCGATCAACGCGCTGACCATCCTGGCCGAGGCTGGTGATCTGCGGCGCTTCAACCATCATCGCCAGTTCCTGAAGTTCCGCGGTCTCGATCTCGCAACGTGTCAGTCGGGCACGTTCCGCGGCCGCACAAAGCTGTCCAAGTACGGTAACGCGCGCCTGCGCCGGACCTTCTGGATGGCTGCCCAGGTCGCCGCGCGTCAGCGCGACAACAGCTTCCGCGACAAGCTCGGACGGTACACCGCCGGGCACGCGGACGATGCCGACCGTCGCCGCAAGGCGATGACGGCGCTCACCGCCAAGATGGCGCGCGTGGCTCACGCCGTCGTCAAGACGGGGACAGAGTACCGGCCGTTTCTCGAACGGTCGGATGCCAGGTGGAAGGACCCCTCTCTGCAAGTGCCGTGAGGGCGCTCGTCGAGCGACCCTGTAGATAATGTTCGGGCCTTCCACCTGGGTGCGTATCTCGTTTTAAGGATGGTGAGGACCACGGCCGCCCCGGCGCCGCTGGATCCTGTGTTTGCTATGGCAGGGAGCGATCCCGTTGACGGTGGGAGCCATCTGGCTCAGATTGCATGCCGCGCCGATGGTTGTCGGCGCATGGATATCTGCTGGCAAAAACCCGCCGCTGCTTCCCCACATAGGACGTTGTCGCTGACAATCATCTTCGGCCTGCCGCGCTCGGCGATCAGATCGGCCAGCTCGCGCACGACCCGCCGGCCCGAGATTGACGTGTCCACTACCGCCCGGAGGCATTCGCGCGTGACGTCGTCGATGATGTTGAGCACGCGGAACCGTCGGCCGGTAACGAGCTGGTCGTGCACGAAGTCCAAGCTCCAGCACTGATTGGGAAGTGCCAGCACCGGCGCGGGCGCCCGCGCGCCGACGGCGCGCTTTCGTCCCTTCCGGCGCCTGACAGTCAGCCCTTCCTCACGATAGAGCCGCTGGGTCTTCTTGCGGTTGATCGTGATGCCGTCCCGGCGAAGCAGGATGTGCAGACGCCGATAGCCGAACCGCCGGCGCTGCTGCGCCAACTCACGCAAACGCGACCGCAGGTCGCCATCATCCGACCGGCACGAGCGATACCGCATGCTCGTGCGGTCTGCCCCAACGACCGTGCACGCCCGCCGCTCGCTCATCCCCAACGTCGCCTGGAGATGCGCGACCGCTTGCCGCTTCGCGGCGGGCGTCACCACTTTTTTGACAGCAGGTCTTTCAACCATCTGCTCTTCCGAAAACTGCTTCCGCTTCATTCCGTCCGTCCCTTTAAGGAGACGGTCTCTACTTCCAGTTGGATGAAGAAACGGGGGTCACGTCAGCGAATGTGTTGAAAATCAGTGACTTGGCAGAGGTGGGGAGTCCTTAAGTGAGGATCCTGCCGCCCCAGCCATATTGCCATCTAAGTTATTGTTTTAACGGCAGAACATCGGTCGCAGCCACCGGATTGGGCCGGTGGGTGTGACGGCTCCATGTGGAGATGCCGTGCCCGCGATCCAGAACGTCGAGCGCCGAGGCGCCGTCTATTACTGGCGCCGTACCGTCCGTTTTCAGGATGGTAAGCCTTTTACCCTACGCCTCAGCCTCCGAACGACCGCCCAGGCGGTGGCGCGCAGCATGGGGTGCGCGATGACGGCGAAGAGCGAGACGCTGAAGATGACCTTGGGCCAGGACGGCCGAGCCGCAAGTCTGACGACCGTCCAGAAGGCAGGAATCTTCCGCGAGGCGATGGAGGGGATGCGCGACCATCTCGAGCGGGTTCACGTCGGCTACCAGCGCACCGATCCCGACGCGACGTTCATGATCGAGGGGCTCGTCGGCATCTACGAGGCGATGCTGAGGGATTTCGTCGTGCATGGCGTCCCGGAGAATGTGGGTAGCCGCCAACATGTCGAGGCACGCTTTCCGGGGCTGTCGGACGAACAGAAGGAGACGCTGATCGACTTCTTCGCCGATCGACCGGACTGGCGTGAACGGTCGCATGACAAGGCCGTTCAGGATCTTCAGACAGCGGGCGTCGTCGAAACCGAGGACAATCTTGACATCGCCCGGAAGGTCAACCTTGAAGGACGACTTGCGGCCGCGCTGGAATATCGGCGTCGCCTTGTCGATCCGGCGACGATGTGGGCGACCATGACCGACGATCGTGGCCCGGCCGCGGCGATGCCCTTCGCCGCTGTTGCCGCCGCGCCGGTGGCTGTTCCTGCTCTGGTTCCGCCGCGCGAGCCGGAGGTGGCCGAGCCGTGGGCATCGATGACGCCGACCCAGGCCGCAGAGCGATTCATCGCCGACAATCCCAAGATCGTCGGCGACGCGAGGCGGAAGGCCCGCTGGACGGAGAAGATCCGCGCTACAATCTGGTCACGATCGACGGCATTCCGCTCGCATCGCCTGATTGGGTGTATCGCGGCGCGCGGCTCGACATGCTGCCCTCCTCGCTGGTGTCGCGGATCGAGGCGATCAA